>NZ_VPEO01000141.1:0-1586 GCF_013417155.1 Acinetobacter sp. YH16052
ACCGGGTAATTTGACGGGTGGAAAGATTCAGGATTTCAGCAGCACGGACCTGGGTAATACGATGATCTCTAACGTCTTGCAGAACTGCAAGACGTTGAATTTCTTTATCAGACATAGTGATCAGCATTTATATTTTATATCCAGTCCATGGTGATAAAAACCATCATAAACCAGACATTTTTATTGGTGAGAATATAGACACTTTAAATGGGTTCTAACAATAGTATTTCGTATAATGTATATTATGTTAAATGACTTATACCTGATAATAACTTCATATCTTCTTTTATTAAACGAAAATTCAATAACTTAAATAATTTCAATTTCATTTGTAAAATATGATATGTTGACCTCAAGAATACTTCATAAACTTTACTATGTTTGCTTTAAAAACAATTCATTTGGAAAAGAAAGTTTCAAACGAAAATCAAATTATTCTTTTGTTTGATCTGGATTCATCATGTCCATGTTTGTACCCTATGCTGTACACCATGAAATTTCTTAGATTTCAAAGTATCTCTACTCAGCATGCAGATTTAATCGCAATAAAATTTTGGTATGAATTTTGGTTTGAAAAGTTTTCGACATCTTTTTGTGAGTCGTTCTACTCGACATCCTATAACTTTGAGATCATCCAAAGTGAAATTGATAATTTTATTGTCTACTTAGAAAATAATAAAAAAATTGAAAGTAATCTTATCCGGCTAAGACATACAAACCATACCAATTACACAACAATTGGCCATAGAATTAGATCCTTTCTAAAGTTTTACAATTTTTTGATTGATGAATACTTAAGCATCCAATCACAGCCGCAACTCACGTTGAAGGAAATTCAAAAAATTAAAGAAAACTTAAATAAATATATGACAATAAAGAAAAAAATTATAAATAATTTTTCAAAAGCTAATAAAACAATTAAAAGTGAAATAAATTATAATTTTAATAGTATGAATCAGGAAATGATTAAAGGATTGTATTCAGTTATTTCACCGAGCAACTCTAATAGATGCAATGAATTAAATCCTTTTAGATCTAAAAGTGTGCAACTCAGGAATTTTCTGATCATACATCTCATGCTTAACTATGGTCTTAGAATTGGTGAACTTATGCTACTAACAACTAATTCCATTAAAAAATCAATTCAGAATCATAATTTTAGCTTAATTATTACAAATACAGATGATGAGTTCGATGAACGATCGAAAAAGCCAAAAATCAAAAATGAATATTCGTACCGAGTAATAAAACTACAGGAACGAGACTATAGAATTATTCAAATTTATATAAATGAGATCCGAAAAGAAATTCCTTCACAAATCTTATTTACATCTTTAAAACCTCCCTACTCTGCTTTAAGTTATGCCAGTGTTAAAAAAATATTTGATCAGGTAGATTTCTCATTAAAAGCATTGTTGCCTGAGTGTTTTGATACTTCAGCTTATGATTCAATAGAACGCTGGACTGCTCCCAGTATCCTAGACACGAGACGGCCTCATTTTGAAGCTGCCTCAAAGGCTTCTGGACTCATCCCATCGAGATGCGAATGACGCCTGATTCGATTGTAAAACATCTCGATATAATCA
>NZ_VPEO01000142.1:0-1580 GCF_013417155.1 Acinetobacter sp. YH16052
CGAACATTGGCGCCATTTTGTTGAGCACGTAAACTAATTTTCTTGAATTGCTCTACAGTTTCTAATTGACCTTGAGCAGTTAAAGGAATAGTAATTTGTTGCCCCGTCAAAGCAGGAACATCACCAATACGACCTGGTGATATCGGCAAGTTTTGGTTTTGGATGGCTGTATTCACATCTTGAATACTCAATCCATAAGAAACCAAACGATCTGGATCGACCCAAATCCGCATGGCTTTTTCAGCACCAAAATTTTGGACTTTACCAACACCGTCAACCCGCTTTAATTCTTCAATCACATAGCGAGTCATATAGTCACTGACATCAATTTCACTATATTTGCCATTCGGTGAACTTAAGCCCACCATCATTAAAAAACCAGACGACGCAGCATCGACCATCAGCCCTTGTTGTCGCACTGTTTGAGGTAAGCGTGACTCAATGGCTTTAATTTTGTTTTGCACATCAATTTGTGCAAGTTCTACATCTGTACCTGGTTTAAATGTTGCGGTGATTGTTGCTGTTCCAGAACTATCTGAACTTGAACTGTAATAAAGTAAGTTTTTGACACCTGACATTTCCCGCTCAATCAAGGTCACAACACTATCATTCAATGTTTTTGGCGTAGCACCTGGATAGATTGCCGTAATACTAATCTGTGGTGGCGCAACACTTGGGAATCGTGCAATAGGTAACTTGGGGATGCTTAGTACACCCAACAGAATAATAAATAAAGCAATCACCCATGCAAAAATAGGACGCCTAATGAAAAATTGGGACATTATTGCTGTCCTCCATTTTCCTTAATATTTGTAGGTTGCCACTGCTTAATTTTTAATTTTTGCTCAGGCTGTATACGATCAGCCCCTTCAACAATGACTTTCTCACCTGCTTGTAACCCTTGTTTGATCACATAGTTATTTTGATAACGTTGACCAAGCTGAACAGGCTTGCTTTGCGCTAAACCTTTTTGATTAACAATCGTAACATTGGCTTTACCACTAATATCATGTTGAATCGCTTGTTCTGGAACTAGGAGCGCATTTTCAACTTGAGCTCGGCTCATATTGACTCGAACATACATGCCTGGCAAAAGTTTTTGATTTTCATTATTGGCTAAAATACGGATTGTGACATCACCCGTATCAGGATCAACTTTAGTATCCGAAAATAGGATTTCACCTGTAACGTTATAAGGTTTACCCTGACTATTTAGGATTTCAACCGTATGTTTGGTATTTGACACGTCACCGCGCTGTATCGCTGGCGCTACTTTTTCATAATCACTAATTGATTGCTTTACATCAACATAGACTTTATTAATCTGTTGTATTACGGCCATTGCATTAGTATCACCTTGACCAACTAATGCACCCTCAGTCACTAAGATTTCACCAATCGTTCCCGAGATAGGGGCTGTAACAGTCGCATATTTAAGATTAAGTTGTTGTCTGCTTAACATGGCTTGCATTTGCGCCACATCGGCTTTTGCTTTTTGATAATCTGCTTCGGTATTGTTGTATTCCTGCTGACTAACCGCATTTACTTTTACTAATTCAGTGTAGCGTTTTAACAGCACC
>NZ_VPEO01000143.1:0-1563 GCF_013417155.1 Acinetobacter sp. YH16052
GAATCCATTCTTGTTTTTAGCGTCCTAGCCGGTCTTTGAAAAAAACTGCCCCCAGGAATCGAGCGCAGCGAGATTCAATAGAGTTTGAGCGAAGCGAAAACATAGGGCAGTTTTAAATGCCGTTTTTAATTTTTTTGGGCTTTTAATAATAAAAAAGCTTTTAAATGCTTTTAAGCAGTCTGAAAGCATTGATATACGTGCGTTTCAGAGGACATAAGACGACACTTAGTGTGCTAAAAGACGACACTTAGTGTGCTAGAAATTCTCAATAAGACGACACTTAGTGTGCTTTGAAAGACAAAATAAAACATGTCGTTTTAAGCACGTTTAGTTTGCAAGATGCGACAAAATAAAATATGTCTGCTTATTGCTTCTTGATAAGGCTTCACATAAGATCAATAAGACGACATAATAAAATAAGACGCTATATGAAAGATTTAATTGTGAAAGATAACGCTTTAATTAATGCCAGCTACAATCTTGACCTAGTGGAACAACGGTTAATTCTTTTAGCAATAATTGAAGCCCGTGAAAGTGGTAAAGGTATTAATGCGAATGACCCTTTAACTATTCACGCAGAGAGCTATATCAACCACTTTGATGTATTGAAAAATGGTGCTTATCAAGCACTAAAAGAAGCCTGTAAAGACTTGTTTGCTCGTCAATTTAGCTATCAAGAACCAAGAGGAAAAGGAGTAGCTCATATTACCTCACGTTGGGTTTCTCAAATTGCATACATCGAAAAAACGGCATCTGTTGAGTTAATTTTTTCACCTGCAATTATCCCTTTAATAACTCGGCTAGAAAAACAATTTACGAGCTATGAGTTAGAGCAAGTAAAAGGGCTTTCCACTGGCTACGCCATTAGACTTTATGAACTTTTGATTGCTTGGCGTAGTAGTGGGAAAACACCAATTATTGAGCTAAGTGAGTTCAGAGAAAGATTGGGAGTATTAGAAAGTGAATATCATCGAATGCACGACTTTAAAAAGCGTGTTTTAGAACCATCATTAAAGCAAATCAATGAAAATACAGATATTACTGTCAAAGAAGAACAGCACAAAAGAGGACGTAATATTATTGGTTTTTCATTCCGATTTAAACAGAAGGCACAGCCAAAAAAACAACAAAAAACCGACCCTAAACGAGATCCAAACACACCTGATTTCTTTGTCGAAATGACCGATGCACAACGGCATTTGTTTGCACACAAATTATCTGAACTGCCCGAAGTTGGTAGCGAATATGCAGAGATCGGAGAGTCATCCGAAGACTTTACGAAACGCCTTGCAGACATGCTTTTAGAGCCAAAAAAATTCAGGATGTTTTATCCGCTACTGGAACAGCTCGGCTTTGGTTCTAAAAAAATCCAATCTGCACCAGTCAAACAGGTAGATGAACCTAAGTTTATTGAATTGCGAAATATGCAAGTGAACAGCTTGTCGTTCAATATGTCCCGTGACAAGAAATTCGCTCATTTAAAACAGGAAAACGAATCTCCAGATGATTTTATGCAACGGCTTCGCATCATGCTAAAAGACCCAAAACAGCAAATTCAATTTT
>NZ_VPEO01000144.1:0-1537 GCF_013417155.1 Acinetobacter sp. YH16052
AAGGACTACGTCCAAGGTGGGCATGGCACGGTTGAAGATGCTCGAAAGATGTTTTTTGACACACTGCATTTTTTTGATCGAGACAGCTTGCTAGAGGGAGCACAGCTTGGCGAAACTTGGGCTGTTGATTCTGGATATGTCTTAGAGGGCTAGCGGTACTTGCGCTGCTTCTATGGGAGCATTTTTTAAAGTGGGGTGGCGCAAGTGGCTCGACTTCCAGTGTAGGCTCAAGCCTACGCTGAAAGCATCGAGCTAAGATGTTATTCACCAATTAAAATGGTTTCTAACATAAGAATTTCGTATAAGAGACTTTATGTTAAAGAAGAGTCAAAGATACCTGAAAATTAAAGTCATCATTATTTTGCTAAATATAAATAAGTTCTAGATTGTGAATACTAATATTCTTCTTATTCTGGAAAAATGTTGCGTCAGTGGACTTAAAGACTTGATAATTCATTAACTTGATATATAGATCATTACGATATGTATTATCATTCCTTAGAGTCCTTTAGGAATCAACATGTTAGAGCCAAAATTTAAGCTAGTACCTCCTGCTAATTATCGCCATCCTTATCAGGTTGAAAAAGTCTCTTACATGGAAACGGGTGATTCAAGATTTATCTATGCTGTGATTAGCCTGATACCCACCAATAAGAATATTAAAAATACAAAATACTTTATCCGTGTCCTTATGATGAATGAGCTGCTTGAATCTAATATTGAATTTAATATTGCCTCCGGTTTATTCACCAGTTTCATACATCCTGATGTTTCTCTCATAACTAAGGGCAAATTGATTCCAGTCCAAGATTCACAGTTATATGAAGCATTGGCTCAAACTGCTATGGATACTTTTGCTCTGGAATATAGTTATGAATCCATTATTGAAAACCAGGATATGGCTCGCCTGTTCGGTTTTTTAATATCTTCAATGATAAGAATTGAATTTAATCCCAACCCTGTTAATTCTGAAGTAGCGGTTGCTTCGGAACTTTTAAAAAATCTTGATGATGTTGTCTATATTTATAAAAATTACTCAGCTCTCAATCTTAGTGCTGAGCTTAGAGCTGAAATAAATTATCAATTCTGGTCAGCCATTACGATGATGACCCGTAGTAATGCCTTGGTATATGCAGATAGTTCGAAAGGTACTGATTTTTCAAGCCTAGCTAATAAGAAGATTGATTTAAGTGCTAAGAATCTTAAAAGAGCAATTGAAACTAGCTTGCCTTACTTTAACAAATCACATATTCAACGCGAAATTCGAGATTTAGTTGCACATACTGATTTTGACTTATCTAGCCAAAAGATCACATGCAAAGACATGATTAAGCCTTCCCATCAACATGGTAAAGTGAATATGCATGGATTAATGAAATATAAAAATACAATAGCAATCCTTTACCGTGCTTATCTTACTTTTATAGAGAAGAAGACCAATGAAATTGAGATTAAAAAACTAAATACTATTTTAGATGAATCCATTTTTCGTCTTTCAACTGCCTCTCAAAATACTCTTACGATTAAAATACTTAAA
>NZ_VPEO01000145.1:0-1524 GCF_013417155.1 Acinetobacter sp. YH16052
TAAACAAACTATATACTTTGAATTTCCAGATTATACTTTCTAGCTAAAAAGGTTTCTCTATAAGTAAAGTAAGCAGCATCACAAACCTTTTCAGTATAATAAGCATTAAAGCCAGCCCCCACTAAAGATCCAACAGCCGGAACTACTTGAGCTAATTTAGCTTTGGTCAATCTTATTCCTATTGCTTCCGCCATTTTTTTAATCATCTTTACGAAGACAAACTTCTCTAATTCTTCCCATGTTTGTTTTTTTGCTACCTGAGAAGCAATTTTAGCTAATTGAGCCATTGCAGCGTGTTTAGCTTGATCTGTAGGAGCAGATGCTAAGCTAAGAATATGTAAAATCATTAGTTTCTGATCTTGTAGCTCAATATCAAACCCATAATATGTTGCGTATTCACAGATAGCTCTAAAATTGATAAGAATTAATCCAGGTATATCTATTACCATACCAGGAAGTCCGGCAGCACCGGTTAATCCTCCTTCAGCCGCAGCAATAGTTACATATTTTTTCCTTAAACCTGAGCTACTTTTATCTAATATAGATAAATCAATTTTTTCTATATCTTTCAATTGTTTAATGTCAACTTTAGATTTATCGGATAGTTCTTTAAATATTGCATCGTATCTAACAGTTGTTTGGGCAGATTCATAACATATAGTTGTTAAACCAGCAATAGATTTTGTAATAACTTCACCGAAAACTCGATTATCTATAATGACTTCTGCAGCTTTATGTATAGGAGTAGCTACTAGAGAAAATCCTTTTTGTAAAAAGTTTTTTTCTTTTGGATTTCTCCTATTACGAATTTCCTTCCATACTTTGTTTTCATATTCTGTTTGTTTAATCATCTTAATTAAAAATATTCACGTATTTTTGTAATAATATAATATTATTAGTATTTTTCAATATGTTACTTTACTATAGAGTGTATTTATGACGTTCAATTTTTGAAAAAACTATGCCAAATCCTCATAGATCCAAAGTAGTCCAATGTCCTATTTGCAAACAAACAAAAATTATGCCTTCCCATAGTGATGTCATTCGGAAAACAGATATTCCTATTTGCGAAGTATGTAAAAAGCAAATGACCTTCATGAAAAAGGCTACAGTGATAGATTGGATAGAACATCCTAAAGATATAATTTCACTACAGACAAAAAAAATTAAAACTTTATTTAATAGAAAATTCTAATGGAACAACTAATATTATTGATTTGCAAATTTTTAGTACATTTACTTATAGATTACTTTCCTTTTAATATCTTAATTTCTATTATTTTTGGGGCAATTTTTATTTTTATTTTTAGAAAGAGAAATTAATCCAGTTAGCATAATGGTAACTATATGAAAGTAAAAGGCCTAGACTGTAGACTAGGCTTTAAAATTTAAAAATTCATATTATTGAACGAATTTTTCAACTAATTTCTTAATAGCATCAATATCTCTATTTTTAATAATATTAAAAATTTCTTGAGGTCCAATATCTTTTAGTACTTTATAGATGCTATTAAATTTATCTTT
>NZ_VPEO01000146.1:0-1512 GCF_013417155.1 Acinetobacter sp. YH16052
TTCCTATGGTTCAGAAGTTAGAGCTATTAAGTACATATTTCAAACTGAAGGTGCATCTGGTACTGAAAGACCTGGCGGAGTAATGTGGCCCCACACACCAGATGGACGAATTAGAATTATATTGTCACATACCGATAAATATCGTAATGAATCAGAAAAAGCTTCCAAATTACCATTGGAAATAACTTGGGTCTCAACAACAGAAAGTACCACTCACAGTAGCCTTTCTGCATCAGGGGAGCGAGGTTATAGCAGTAATGGTTATGGAGCTAATAGGAGCGACTACTCATGAGTAAATCAACAGTTTTTGAAGTTAAGACAGATTTACCAATTAAACAATTTGATGATTTAGCTGACAAATTACTCGGTTTTGAATCTAGATATTCCCGTATTAAGAAACAAGTACAACTTTTGCTTCAGGCTGATGAGTTAGAACAATGGAGTAAACAAAAACATGGGAAAAAACTAGCGGTTATTGATCTTCTTGTCGATCAATATCCTTTAGCTATTTTTCATGGTGATGTAGGTACTGGAAAAACTGCAAATGCTGAAGCAATTGTTAATAGATTAGCTCGTGATGCGAAAATAGAAGATGCTTTGCTATTTAAGCTTAGTAATAAAGTCAGAGGAACTGGTAAAGTTGGTGAAATGGGTACTCTCATTGCACAAGCATTCGATGAAATCACTCGGTCTATTGGACATGGAAATGGTCGAGCTTTTCTTATTATTGATGAAGGTGATTCGCTTGGAGCATCTCGAAGTCAAGAAAATAGTCATCATGAAGATAAAGTTGGTGTGAATACTTTAATTCAAGCAATAGATGATTTAAGAAAACATGGTGGCCGTATCTTTGCAATTTTATGTACTAATCGATTAGCTGCTTTAGATGCAGCTGTTTTGCGTAGAGCTTCCATTGTAGAAGAGTTTGTTCGCCCATCTAATGAAGAACGACATGAGCTTTTTACTAAAGATTTGTCTGACATCGATTTTTCGGAAGATGAAATTGCCGAATTAGTAAGTGCAACTGCTCCTCACGGAGCAGAACCAGGTTGGACTTATTCAGATATTCGTACACGGTTATATCCAACGGCAGTTTCTTTAGCTTTTCCTGATTCAGAATTAAAAATCTCACACTTCCATCAGGCTCTTAGTAAGCTAAAGCCTTCACCTATAATGGCTGGATAACATAATTCTAATTGGAAGGAGCATAAGAATGTATAAAAAAGAGGTTTATATTTCTGTAGACATTGAAACAGCAGGTCCTATAGTAGGTGAACACAGTATGCTGACTATAGGAGCATGTTTCGTATATAACCCTGATATAGAATTTACAATAATGCTCCAACCAATCAGTGATCAAGCAATTGAAGAAGCTTTAAAAGTGTCAGGAATAACTTTAGACCAAGCACGAAAGAAAGGTATTCCCCCCATAGAAGCAATGTCTCAATTTGAAAGTTGGATACTCAAGTATTTACCAGAGGACTCTAGACCTATATTTGTAGGACTTAATGC
>NZ_VPEO01000147.1:0-1509 GCF_013417155.1 Acinetobacter sp. YH16052
AAAATTGAATTTGCTGTTTTGGGTCTTTTAGCATGATGCGAAGCCGTTGCATAAAATCATCTGGAGATTCGTTTTCCTGTTTTAAATGAGCGAATTTCTTGTCACGGGACATATTGAACGACAAGCTATTCACTTGCATGTTTCGCAATTCAATAAACTTAGGTTCATCGACCTGTTTGATTGGTGCTGATTGGATTTTCTTAGAACCAAAGCCGAGCTGTTCCAGTAGCGGATAAAACATCCTGAATTTTTTTGGCTCTAAAAGCATGTTTGCAAGGCGTTTCGTAAAGTCTTCGGATGACTCTCCGATCTCTGCATATTCGCTACCAACTTCGGGCAGTTCAGATAATTTGTGTGCAAACAAATGCCGTTGTGCATCGGTCATTTCGACAAAGAAATCAGGTGTGTTTGGATCTCGTTTTGGGTCGGTTCTTTGTTCTACTTTTGGTTGTGGTTTTTGTTTAAATCGGAATGAAAAACCAGTAACTGAACGCCCTGTTTTATGCTGTGCAACAGATACAATAATATCCGTATGTTCATTGATTTGCTTAATTGATGGCTCTAGTACACGGGATTTAAGTACATCAATTCGCTTGTAATCTCCCTCATTAATTCCTATCTGTTTTTTAAAGTCATCCAACCCAATTACGGGTGTTTTTCCTGTGCTACGCCAAGCAATTAAAATTTCGTATAAGCGAACAGCATAGGCACTTTTTAATTGACTAACTTGTTCTAATTCATAGCTTGTGAAGTGTTTTTCTAGTCGAGTAATTAGCGGGATAATAGCGGGAGCAAAAATTAACTTAACAACTGCTTCTTGTTCAACGTAAATAACTTCGCTTACCCAGCGTGATTTATGATGCTGGATATTCCCCTTTTCGCTAAGGCTTTGATAGCTGAATTGTCTTGCAAAAAGATCATCACAAGCATCTTTCAAGGCTTGATATGCGGTATTTCGATGCACTCCAAATTGATTTATATAGCTTTCTGCATGAATGTTTAAAGGGTCATTCGCATTAATTCCTTTGCCTGATTCCCTTGCTTCCACAATTGCTAGCAGAATTAACCGTTGTTCTGTTAGGTCAAGGTTGTAACTAGCATTGATTAGAGCATTGTCTTTGACTACTAATTCCGACATCTCCCACCTATAATTTTTATGATGTAAATCCACCATAATATTTTATGATGGATTATGCAAGGTAAATGGTGGAGTATTGAGAAATTCTTGCAAGGTAAATGGTGGAGTATTGCAAGGTAAATGGTGGAGAATGATCGCTGAAACGCACGTATACCAATGATTTCAGCCCTCCTAAAAGCATTTAAAAGCTTTTTATATTATTAAAAGCCCAAAAAAATTAAAAACGGCATTTAAAACTGCCCTATGTTTTCGCTTCGCTCAAACTCTATTGAATCTCGCTGCGCTCGATTCCTGGGGGCAGTTTTTCTCAAAGACCGGCTAGGACGCTAAAAACAAGAATGGATTCGCTTCGCTCATAAAGCTTTATGCTC
>NZ_VPEO01000148.1:0-1509 GCF_013417155.1 Acinetobacter sp. YH16052
AATTGCTCAGATGGATAAGTATTTAACGGATGAAAGAGATCGTAAGCTGTTTGATCTACCGGCAGTTAATTATTAATTTTTTGAAAAGATACATAGGAATTTGAAATGAGATTGCTAATTGCTTTAATTTTTCCATGGCTGCTGTTTTTCACCATAGGACGACCATTTGCAGGCATCATTTGTTTGCTACTTCAGATTACAGTTTTAGGTTGGATCCCGGCTGCCATCTGGGCGGTCTATGCTTTGTCGCAATACAAGACTGATCAGAAAATTAAAAGAGCAATTCGCTCATCATAAATAGTGTAATTGTGTGATTTTTAGATCTGATTAATTGTGTGATTTCCATCACACTTATCCATGAGTAAATGATCAGATTGTGAGGATTATTTGAGCAATAAGTGATTTAATAAATCTTATAACAATAACTATAAAACTCCAGAGGGAAAAAAATTAACCCTCTAATTCTTAGTTAGAAAAATAATTAAAACAAGAATTAGAGGGTTTCATTTTTATCGCATTCACTCTATTTTGCCACAAAGCTCCTATCCAATAAGGGTATGGGGCTACTTTTTTGACTTCGCATAAGAGATTTTATGTTAAATAGCCATTTTAACTAACTAAATGGTGTCTATTCAAATCACCAAAAATATTAGCGAGTGTCTACGAGCGTCACATTAAACAAATGCTTACCTTCCTCCTTGATTACTGCTTTTGCGGTATATGAAGTCAAGGAGGAAGTTTTATAAAGATAAGATATAAAAAATTCTTTTTTCTCCGTAATAGTATCCATACTAACTTATTACTGTTTACACTTTGATTTAACTTTGAGATTAAGCTTTGAGATTAAACTTTGAATTTAAGCCTTGATATAACTTTGAACTCACTAAAAGTTCAATTTTTAATCAAAGCTGTTTTTCTGCTTTTTGTATTAACTCTCGTTCAAACTTACTTTGATCCCTTATTCGATTTTTACTATAGGGATTTTTTGTTCTGTATTTTAATCTAAATCTTGGCTTTATTGAGGCATTAGCATAGTCACAATCTACAAATCCGAAGGCAATTTTTGATACTGAAGTTCCGCGCTTAGAAACGTGATTTAGTTGAGTAGTCATAGACTCTTCTAAATTATATCCACCTGAAAGAATCTTATCTGATATAGCTTTTTGGTCTTCTGTGAACAGCTCATACATAAAGATTTTTTCATCATCTGGTACCTCATCTGGTGAGTCAGTAACGAAGAATACAGGTTCAATAAGTTGCATATCCCATAAAGGGCGCATAATGATCCATGTACCTCGCTCATTTAATTTAGGACAATATTCAGCTTCCCATACTTTACGTTCGTGCTTTCCACGACCTACAACTTTGTATTCACCAAAAATACCGAAGTCACTATCACCAGAGCAAACCCATTGATAATTTAATTTAAGAAAATTTATGCAATGGTTGAATCTTGTTATTATTGATGTATGTAACTTTTCTTCATTTTCATATGGGTTAGCCCAAATC
>NZ_VPEO01000149.1:0-1507 GCF_013417155.1 Acinetobacter sp. YH16052
TGGAAGTGGTGCTGCTTTAACTTCTGCCCTACGTGCTGTGGCTGCTGCGACAGCTGGCGCTGCTGCTGGTGCAGCTGGTGCGTCTATGGCTACAAAAGGCGCTGGAGCGTTGGCAAGTGAACAGCTTAAAACGGCTCAAGCAACTGGCACAGGCCCATCGAGTGCAATGGGTAAAGCTGGTTTTATGGCTGGTAATATGGCCATGAATATGAGTTCTGCTTTAAAAAGTGACCTTGGTAGTCGTTTAAGTGGTTCTACGACTGGTGGACGTATGGCTGGCTCGATGATGAATAAAGCAAACGAGCTACGGTCAAAACGATCTAAAAGCAATCAGGATGAAAACACTATCTCATAGGGCGAGACAGATTTTTTCTGATTATTCGCATTTGTTTAGTTGTTGTTTTATACGCTCAATCCTTGTAATAAGACCATCCACACAACTTTGATGACGTTCATAAAGTGGGTGGTCTTTATTCTGCCAGTTATCCAATATTTCTTTGGCTTCGATGTACTCTTGTTCTAGTTTGTATAGTTGACCTTTCAGTCCAAAATTATCTTTATTCCAGATAGCTAATAGCTCGGTTTCACTTAGTTTTGATAAATCAGTCATTAGTAATACTCCCATTTAACCTTTAAAATCTGTTTCTGTTCGCAATGCCTTGAATATGCGTTTTGCCGTTTCTTCTCGCACACTGGACGGGTCACGTAAAATATTGGCAATCCATATTGCAAATGCTTGATAGTCCTTATTCCCTGCTAGGTCGCTGATACTGTGGACTTTAGACAATACTGAGCTATAAGTATTTATCTGACTGTCTGACAAGTTGCAGAACATATCAACCGTGCTTGGATCTCGTTCATGGTTGATTGTTTTAGGCTTGGATTTCTGTTTAAAGCTGAATGAAAACCCAATGATTGAACGTCCTCGCTTATGTTGCTCGTATTCTGCCTTAATGTCGGTATGGTCGTTAATTTGTTGAATAGCAGGCTCTAATACTCGTCTTTTAAACGATTCCATCCGTTGATGCTCTGTGTCCAATACACCAAGTCTTGACCTCAATTCCTTAGTTTCAAGCATTGATACTTTCCCAGTGCTACGCCATGCAATTAGTAGTTCATATAAACGTATGGCATAGGCACTCGTTAGGCTACTTACCTGCTCCAGTTCATAACTGGTGAAATGCTTCTCTAGGTTGGTGATCAGTGGCACAACATCATCTGAAAACCTGATACGGACAAGGGCTTCATTTTCAACATAGGACACACGCTGTACCCATCGGCTCATAACATTCTCAAGATTGCCTTTAGCCGTTAATTTTTGGTAACTAAAGCGACGCTCAAACAAGTTTTTGCAAGCATCCTTTAAGACTTTGTAGGCGGTGTTTCTATGGACATTGAAATGGTTAATGTAGCTTTCTGCATGGATAGTTAAATCACGGTCACTAGGGATATTAGACTCCCTCGCCTCCAGTATTGCTAAAAGGATTAGGCGTTGTTCTGCAAGGTC
>NZ_VPEO01000150.1:0-1485 GCF_013417155.1 Acinetobacter sp. YH16052
AAGATCACATACTTATATCGGCTTAATAAAATTTTCATCTGTAATCTCATTAGCTAAAATGGGTCATAGAGAAAAATTTCTAGAAACTATAAGAAAAATAAAGCTGAGAGATAGAGCTAATAAGAGTTTATATCTTAATTTTAAGGATGTAGAACTATTGTTGCCAGAAGGCGTTATTTACCTTTTACATCAATTGGATAAGTTAAAAAATAAAAAAGAATTACTAGGACGAACCTCTGATAAGGATGTAGTAAAAGCTATGTTCTCTAGATTAGGCATTCATAGTCTTATTAAACAGCCTCCTTATGTTGGTAAAACTATTAATATTGTTGATAGATGGGAGTGTTTATCGGGAGATAGCGCTGATTTAGGCGAGGAATACGAAAAGATTGAAGAGCAAATAGCTATGATCTTACCAGATAGAAGAGCTAGATTTGTTTTACAAAATGCTATTGCTGAAGCAATCAGTAATGTGATCAATCATGCCTATGATGAAAATGCTCAATATAAGAAATGGTTTTTATTCTTTTGCATAGATAAAGAGAAAAATACATGTCTGATCGTGGTATCAGATGTAGGAAAAACTATTCCGGTAACTATTCCAGTTAAGCTAAGAGATCGTTTATCTATTAATCCAATTGAACTCTTTACTGGTAAAAATGACTCTCAATTGATTGAAATAGCAACAAAATGGAGAAGATCTGCAACAGAAGAGTACCATCGAGGAAAAGGCTTTAATGATATCATGCAGGTTGAATCTGATGTAGATGGTGCAAATGTGATAGTTCTAAGTAGAAAAGGGGCTTGGTCATCTGTCGCTGGTTTAAAAGACTACAAAGATGCTATTGAAGGTACAACTGTAGGATGGGAAATTCCTTTGAATAATGTGAAATTAGTCGCGAGTAAAACTTATGCTTGAAATCAAATATGATGTGGCTAAAGAATATTATCCAAGACCTATGGGTAGAGCTAGAAAAGATGGTCTACATAGTGGTGAACGATTTAGAGAAGAAGTTCTACTACCTTTTTTCCAATCTTTAAAAACGAATCCAAACCAAATTCTTGTTTTAGATTTTAATGGTATATCTACAGCTGGATCTTCTTATCTAGAAGAATCTTTTGGTGGTCTAATTCGTAAAAATGGTTATCGTAAATCTGATTTAAATAGACATCTAAAGATAGTGGTAGATGATGACTTAAAAGAACTTATTACTGATAGAATAGAAAAGTATATTAATGACGCTGAAAGTAAAGTGAAATAAATCATATGGATAAGGAACTATATGTTGTTTGGACGTCACTTCTGCTTTTGTGGTTTTTTTCCATTTGTAGCGTATTAATAAAACCTGATCTTATTCCTTATAATTGGCTAGCTCCTATATTTAAAGCTATTACAGTTGCTATCCCTGTATATGTGTTTTTATTCAGAATAAAAAACTCTTTATTAATGAAATCAATCAAGTCTGCTAATGATCTGTTAATCAA
>NZ_VPEO01000014.1:0-92531 GCF_013417155.1 Acinetobacter sp. YH16052
TCGCTTGATTAAAGCTTGGTTATACGAGGACCAATTGGTTGTACGGTAAGTTTTAGGTGCAGGCTTCTTCATCTGGAAATTATATTGCTAAAGAAGCCCTCAAGAATAGCTTTGTGCAACAAAGCCCATCTTCAACCGTCCTATTTGGCAAAAAAAAAAAGCCGAAAATAACGTTTCGGCTTCTAAAATTATAACAAGAACACGCTAATCAAATATTCTTTCGCCGCAGATCGAATCCAAGTGGTCAGCCCAAAATTGCATAATATCCACCCTTTCCCTTAAGTGAGCACCTTTATCATAGGCACCCTTCACACCTGACTTTTGATGAGACAATGCTGATTCAATCACTTGCTCTTTGTCGCTAAAAACATCATTCAAATAGGTACTCGCAATGTGGCGAAATCCATGAGGATCTTGCTTCCCCGCATACCCCATTCGTTTCAATGCTGAATTGAAGGTCACGTCAGATATAAATTTTTCATTTGAATTACTTCTTGATGGAAACAAATATTCATTGCCATCCCCTGAAATCTCTTTTAATCGAAGCAATAATTTAATTGCTTGCTTCGGTAACGGTATCGCATGAGCTATTCTCCTTTTCATAATATCTGCAGGTCTAAGCCATACGCTTGTTTCAAAATCAAATTGATCCCAACGTGCGGCTCTTAACTCACCAGGCCTAGGAAATAGCACTACTAGCAATTCGAGTCCAATACTAGTAGTTTCAGAGCGATAATTACGGATTGCATTAACAAGGTCTGGAAGTTCATCCATTACGACATGTTTCATTGAACCTGCAGTATGATTTGCTAGGCCTTTTCGTACTCTTGCAAGAGGGTTGTAGCTGATTAAATTATCATCAATTGCATAATCATACGCATTACGACAATACGAAATTAATTTTTCAAGACGATTAAATATCCCTTCATTTAATTGTTTTTTTCTGAAAAATTCTTTCCACTCAGACGCAGAAATTTCTTTAGATAGACGTTGACCAAATACTGGCAATATATGCCTTTCTATAGACTGATATTCTTTCTTAAAAGTTTTATCAGTCCATACACCTTTTTTCGTATTCATCCATTTAATCAGTAAATTACCAAACAACATATTCTCTTGTTGTTTCGCCTCCAATAACTTCTCATTTTTAGTTTTTAAAATAATTTCACCATTTTGATATTTAATCGCCAATGATCGTGCTTCTTTGACTGAGATTACGGGGTAACTTCCTAACCCAAGCCATGTCCACTTACCAACTGTACTCTTAAATCTTAACTGCCATGACTTTTTACCTGTTACACCAACTTTTAAATACAGACCTGAAATATCGGAAACTCTGTACTCAGATTCTTGTGCTTTTAACGCTGCATATTGGGTATCTGTGAGTAATTTAGATTTAGCCATAAAATTTTGATTTTCCTAGATTAAACTAGGCTCCTGTATCCTGAGTTCTATTTTTTATACAGGATACAAGCCAGGATACAAATAGGGTGTTTTTATACGAGTACACCTGAGTATTCTTAAGACATTAAAAAACCCTTAACTCTTTTAGAATTAAGGGTTTAAGTATGTATTTTACTATATAAACACATGAATTTGGTGGGCCCAGACAGACTTGAACTGTCGACCAACGGATTATGAGTCCGCTGCTCTAACCAACTGAGCTATAGGCCCTATATGCTGAAAACTTTATTTATCAATAAGTTCAGGCGTCATGAATACTAGCTAAGATTTTTTGGAAAGACAAGTGCTTTTATAACTGCTTGAACATTTAGGCAGCAATCATGGGCGACTTGTCTTAGTCAAAATTCAGTTACTTAAGACTTCAGTATAGGAGGCATATAGAAAAATGAGATACATGCTGCATCATTTAAGACAAATGAGCCTGTCATCTTGAATTTAATCCGGTCTACTAAGGGTAAAACTGATAGATTTAAGGTCTTAGTATATCTATAAGGTATTAAAATTCTTTATTGCTCAGGCAGCACTGTTAAAGGAATAGCCTTGAGCTCAAGAAGATAGAATGACTAGAATTCAGACTTCATTTCTTCGTCTTTATGTAAATCCTGCTTAATTTCGATCAAAGACCATACAATTACAAGCGCAAAAATCAATAGGGAGACTACGAAGGCTGTCATGTACGTCATACTTTTCAATCTCAGAGTAGAAAGAATAAGAAAATAGAAAAGACCTGTATCAGTCTTCTTCTTCGACAAAAGTCTAATAACTAAAGTGTGCTCTGGATAGTCATTTTTTCATCATTTTAAGACTTTTTTTGTATCTAATGATATTTTTAAGATCTTAATATTGTTTTATTTATATATATTAACTCTTAATCTTGCAGCTTAAAAAGATGAATAAATCATAGATTTTTACATTATTCGCTGATTTTATTGGAAAGCCTATTGACTGTATGGGCGAACAAGATGAAATTATGCAGTTCTCTACATACAGCTTTTACTTCTCCGTACTTATGCTAAATAAATTCCTTGGCGAATCTGCATTTAAACTTGCAGGTTGGCAATATCATGTCGAACCCGATGTGCTTGAAGATAAACAGGTCATTATTGGGTTTGAACACACCTCAATGATGGATGCGGTACTGTCAATTGCCCTGTTCCAGATTTATGACCTCAAGGTTCATACCTTGATTAAAAAAGAATTATTTAAAGGACCGTTTAAACCGCTATTGAACGCTGTGGGTGGTATTCCGGTTGACCGCAAGGCCAGTAAAGATATCGTGACCCAGATGGTGGAACATTTTCAGAACAATGAAAAGTTCAATCTGGTGATTGCTCCCGAAGCAACACGGGCTAAACAAGGTGAAGCACGCAAACCAATCCGTACCGGTTTCTGGCATATTGCCAAGGCTGCCAATGTACCAATCGTGTTGTTATACGCCAATTCCAAAACCAAGCAAGGTGGCATTCTTGGCAAGATCTATCCGACAGACCTTGCGCATGACCTGGCTTTGATCAAGCAACTATATAAAGACAAGGTTGGCCTGGATATCGTTATTCCAGAATAAGCTTTTTAAAAATAAAAGCACGGACATAATCAGCGATTCTGCTGTTTATGTCCAAGTCATCTGTCCATATAAATGTATAAATAGAATTATAAATCCCCCTATCCTCTTTCTATTTTTCCTCGATATTGCACTTTTTTTGTTTTTATCCTGAAATCTCAAATCCAGGCACTTTTTTTTAAAAAAACGCTTATGGTAGAATTTCGGCATTCTGATAGGCATACAGCCAATCTACAAGGAGCATAGTTCGCATGGCGGGTCATTCCAAGTGGGCCAATATTAAGCATCGCAAAGCAAAACAAGATGCGAGTCGTGGTAAAGTTTTTACCAAATACATTCGTGAATTAACCACTGCTGCAAAGCTTGGTGGTCCAGATACTGCAAGCAACCCTCGTCTACGTGCTGTGGTTGAAAAAGCATTATCAGTGAATATGACACGTGACGTGATCAACCGTGCCATTCAACGTGGTGCTGGTGGCGAAGATAACGACGACCTGAAAGAAGTGACCTACGAAGGTTATGGTGTAGGTGGTGTTGCGGTTATTGTTGAAACCATGACTGACAACTTGAACCGTACTGTGCCTGACGTACGTCATTGCTTCTCTAAAACTGATGGTAACTTAGGCACCAATGGTTCGGTGGCATTCCTGTTCACGAAACGTGGTGAGATCACTTTTGAAGATGTGTCTTTGGAAGATCAAATCATGGAAGTGGCATTAGAAGCAGGTGCTGAAGACATCGAAGTCACTGAAGATGATATCTTGGTCATTACCACACCTGAAGCCTTCGGTGAAGTTCAAGATGCTTTAACTGCTGCAGGTTTAAAATCTGACAATGCTGAAGTAGTGATGAGTCCTTCAACCAAAGCAGAAATCACAGACATCGATCAAGCGAAAAAAATCATGAAAATGATTGATATGCTTGAAGATCTGGATGATGTACAAAACGTTTATACCAACGTTGAATTCTCAGACGCAGTTTTAGCAGAACTTGATGCTTAAATATGTCTGATTCAAAAAACGCACCTTAGGGTGCGTTTTTTTTATGGCTGTCCACCACCCTAGCTTTGATTAAACTTTATTGAGTAATCCGCTACAGTTAAAGACATTATATTCTTTAATCACAAAGCTGGAATGCAGTGCCACCACATGCTCAATTTTTCCAATCCGCTTAAGCAGGATTTCACTATAATTTTCCATATCTCTTGCCACGACTTCAACAATAAAGTCTGCCGACTGACCGGTGACCAAAAAGGCATTAATCACTTCGGGAATACTTTCCAGTTCTTCCAGAAATTTGGCAAAAGTATCGCTATCATGTTTGCTTAAGGATACCTGCAACAGCACATGCAGACTGAAACCTAATTTTTGGTAATTGATTTCACGTTTTAAGCCACTGATAATATTATGATCGATTAAGTGTTTGATCCTACGATGCACCGAACTGACAGATAAATTCACCCGCTCGGACAGTTCATTCAGATTGACATCTTCATGGGTCAATATTTCTAGAATATGTTTATCGAAACGATCCAGTTCCATTTTTATACTCTTATATCAATAATCAATAGATGCAGAAAATTTTGCGCCATCTCTGTTATACAATATTTATTTATTTTTCACAAAATTTTCATATTCTGAAATTTTTTCCCAAATGGGATTTCATTTTATAAATACGGTTTTCAGGAGGGTTTAAATGACCGTTAATCGCATAAATTAAAAACATGACCAATGGTATTTTTGATTAAATCTTTATTTTTAAATTATTTAAATTAGGTAAACATGGCAACAGATAGGCTATTCCTGTCAGCCCCTACACGACTTAACCGTCCATCTTTTACAAGTGTATAGAAATAGATTAAAACAAAGGCGCTTTAAAAACAAAAATAGCGCATTTCAAAAATATTACACAAGGAACGGTCATGGCTTCTAAACTTTTAAGCTTGATAAAAACAAAAGTGAGTCCTGTTTTAACCGTCGAAACCCAAACGAAGAGCTTATTGGGCGGCTTATTCGGTGGAACGACATCAGGTACCCTCACCAATCTTATTGGCAATCTCACCGGATCCAATACTCAACCTTCAGTCAGCTCATTATTAAATAATCTCCTTTCTGGAAGCAGCCTGAGTACGACAAATCTCAGCAATTTATTAACTCAATTTTCTGGTTCGAATGCCTCAAGTTTAAATATTCAAAGCCTGATCAGTAGCTTAACCCAATCCAATGGCGGTAGCTTTAATATTACCCAGGTCACCAACTTATTAAAGAGCTTAATGGGGAGCAATAGCAGCAGCCTAGATCTTGAGGCTATTTCTAAACTGGTGGGCGGCTTATTGGGCGGCAGTACGGGCAATATTGATATTGGTAAAATTTCTCAACTGGTCGGTGGCCTGATCGGCGGTTCTGGCGGTTTAGGCGGCGTAGATATTGGTGCCATTGCGGGTCTGGTCAGCAACCTCATCGGTGGCAATGGTGAAATTGATATCGCACAAATTGCTCAACTCGTTGGTGGCCTGATCGGTGGTTCTGGCGGATTAGGTGGCGTAGACATTGGTGCATCGCAGGCCTGGTCAGCAACCTAATTGGCGGCAATGGTGAGATTGATATTGCACAAATTGCTCAGCTCGTTGGTGGCCTGATCGGTGGTTCTGGCGGATTGGGCGGTGTAGATATCGGTGCGATCGCGGATCTGGTTGGCAACCTGATTGGTGGCAATGGCGAGATTGATCTCGCACAAATTGCTGAATTGGTCGGTGGTCTGATCGGCGGTTCTGGCAGTTTAGGTGATATAGATATTGGAGCAATTGCAGGCTTGGTGGGTGGTTTAATCGGTGGCAATGCAGGCAGTGATTTTGATCTTGGTGCTATTACCAATTTAATTAGCGGCTTTGTAGGCGGAAATGCAACGGATGGTTTTGATGTCGGTGGCTTCACTGACTTACTGAGCGGTCTGATTGCGAATGGTTCAAATGGCATAGACTTGGGTGGGTTATTAGGCAATCTCAATCTCGGTAGCGATCTGGATCTGGGTGGTATGATCGAAAGTATTTCCTCTGCTTCAAACGGCTTTGACCTAGGCAGTATTGCCGAAGGTGTTGGTCAGCTGGTTGGTAGTGGCTCTTCGATTGAATTGCCTGACCTCGGTGATCTTGTCCAAGGTGTGGGTACGACTGATTCCAATATTGATCTGTCTGCTCTCCTGCCGAGCATTAAAGATACAATTCAGAATATCGGCAGTGGCGGTTCTTCATCCGGATTTGATTTTGGTTCACTCCTCAATAATTTTACTAAACATATTGATATCGACCAGCCTAATCCTTGGGGTTAATCATAATCTCATCAAAAAAACGCGCTTCATGCGCGTTTTTTAATTCTGAGAGTAGCATTTAAACTTATACACCACGCCAGTCTACCCGCGCATTACGTTCGGTTCGGTAAATACGGCAAATATATTCACCCAGTGGTAGCTCATTCAAATACTGCTGATAGTCGCGATATTCTTCGGACAAGGTTTCAAAGTTTTCTTTTTCCCACGGCGTACCTGGAATCGCCAGAAGCGGTGCCAACATGGAACAGACTGCAATATCCGCCAGACCTAAACGATTTCCGACAAAATAATGCCCACCTTGGCTGACCAGCATCTGATTGAGCTGCTGTACCGCAACATCAATATGCTGTTTGGATTCCGCCACGGTTTCTTCATTCAATGCATAACCCTTGGCCACCATCGCTTTCAATAAAGGTTTAGAAAATTTTTCAAACTGGCGCAGATAGCCCTGCTCACCAATTAAAATATCCAGAGATTCATGATCAGAAGTCAGTGCTTGAGAGAGCATCCAGCGACGGACATGACGACCCAATTCCAAAGTAATTTCATTAATTTCTAAAGCTTTATTTCGAAAATATCCTTCCGCGTGCAGTAAACGATGTTCTGGATAAGTATCATCCAGATACAGAGCAATCTGGGTGGAATCTGCGATCCATCGATCCTGATCACGCAAAATAGGCAGACGATTCTGACCTGTTTTCAGGCGGGCAAAAGCGCGGTGTACCCCGGGTATCAGATTGTGAGCAACATAGTACAGCTCTTTATGGTCCAGCATCCAACGTGCTTTTTCGCAAAAGTGAGATAAAGGAAACTGGTATAAAGTTCGCATGTATGCTCCATGTTTATCGTTATTGGATCAGGGCGTGTAGGCCGCCGTTTTATTCAGATACTTTAGTCACTCACTTTTAGAAAAACAATGTGATTTTTATTCAAAAGTAAAATACTGGCTGATTATTCCTCTATGGTTGGTGGACTCACTACACATCCCGGAAAGCTCAGCGAGTCATTTTAGGTCGCCAGAAGCATTTGATTGCAATAAACCACAAGCACATGACCTGACTTTAGTCATGCTTTCATGTAAAATCGGGGGCAATTTTTATATAACGCTTTTGTGAGTTATTTCATGGGTTTTAATTGCGGTATTGTCGGCTTGCCGAACGTTGGTAAATCTACACTTTTCAATGCCTTAACCAAAGCTGCTATTGCTGCAGAAAACTTCCCTTTCTGTACGATCGAACCAAACACCGGAATTGTACCTGTTCCTGATCCACGTTTAGACAAATTGACTGCAATTGTTAAACCGCAACGTGTTATTCCGACTTCTATGGAGTTTGTAGACATCGCAGGTCTGGTAGCAGGTGCTTCTAAGGGTGAAGGCTTGGGTAACCAGTTCCTGGCCAACATTCGTGAAACTGATGCAATTGCTCACGTTGTGCGTTGTTTTGAAGATGAAAACGTGATTCATGTGAATGGTCGTATTGATCCACTGGATGACATCGCTACGATTAATACCGAACTTGCGCTCGCAGACTTAGATGCTGTAGCCAAAGCAATTACGCGTTTGACTAAATCTGCTAAAGGTGGTGACAAAGAAGCGCTAGCCACTAAAGCTGTATTGGAAAAAATCCAGCCTTTACTGGATGAAGGTAAACCGGCTCGCGCAGCAGACCTAGATGATGACGAACGTAAACTGGTTCGTGGTTTTGGCTTAATGACCCTTAAACCAACCATGTATATTGCCAACGTTGCTGAAGACGGTTTTGAGAACAACCCACATTTAGATGCAGTGAGAAAATTGGCTGCTGAAGAAAATGCGATTGTAGTTCCACTGTGCAACCAGATTGAAGCTGAAATTTCATTGCTTGAAGATGAAGACCGTGCTGAATTCCTTGAAGCAATGGGCATGGAAGAACCTGGCTTAAACGTGGTGATTCGCGCGGGTTATTCACTGCTTGGCCTACAAACTTACTTCACCGCGGGTGTACAAGAAGTTCGTGCCTGGACCGTAAAAGTTGGCGCAACTGCACCACAGGCAGCAGGCGTGATTCATACCGACTTTGAAAAAGGCTTTATCCGTGCAGAATGTATCGCTTATGATGATTTCGTGCAGTACAACGGCGAAGCCGGTGCGAAAGAAGCAGGCAAATGGCGTCTAGAAGGTAAAACTTACATCGTTCAGGATGGCGATGTTTTACACTTCCGTTTTAACGTTTAAGTCATTGCTGTTAAAAAAAGCCCCTTCTTGGGGTTTTTTTATTGCTTATAAAAAGAGGATTCATACGTATAACAGGCTTTCTGGAAGCGCATAAGATCAACACATATTAACAATAATGATAACTATTCTCATATATGAATATTAAATTAGAGTGTATCTTAAATCTAATGAAAAATAACCTAACTCCATTCTCCCCAAGGAATCCTGCCAATGAGCTACACCTTGCCTGTACTGCCTTATGCTTATGATGCGCTAGAGCCTCATATCGATAGCAAGACTATGGAAATTCATCATAGCAAGCATCATCAAACTTATATCAATAATATCAATGCAGGAATCGCGGGTACAGAATGGGAAGATTTATCAGTCGAAGCCTTAATTAGCAAATTCAATGAAGTGCCCGAGCAACTCAGACAGAACGTGATTAATAATGCTGGTGGACATGCCAATCATTCCCTGTTCTGGACAGTGATGAGTCCAGACGGCGGTGGTCACCCCAAAGCTGAAATTGCCAAGGCCATTGAACATGAATTAGGAGGATTCGAGGCATTTAAAGAAGCATTTACCCAGGCAGCGCTTAGCCGTTTTGGTAGTGGGTGGGCCTGGTTAAGTATGACGCCAGATCAAACGCTTATTGTAGAAAGTAGCGCCAATCAGGATTCTCCACTGATACATGGCAATATTCCCCTTTTAGGTCTGGATGTCTGGGAACATGCCTATTATTTAAAATATCAAAACCGTCGTCCGGAATATATTTCTGCTTTTTTCAATGTTGTGAACTGGAAAGAAGTAAATCGTCGTTATCTGGAAGCGTTGAATGCGCTTTAAATCTTTGAGGAGATCGGCCATGTCTACACGTACATTGATTCAACGCATGATTGGCAGCACACTCCTGATCTGCGGTGTAATGGTGCTTTTATTAGAACATGTGTGGATGCCCTATTTTTAAAGTTTATTTTGCTAAAAAAGCCAGTCTGAATGACTGGCTTTTTATAGGTACATTTAAATGGGCAAAGGTTTATTGCATATTGGCAATTGCAGTACCTTTTTGCTTAGGATCGGTATTTCCGAGTGCAGGATGGGCAATGGCATTCTGACATTGCAGTTTATCCCGCTCATAATCCGCCTGTTTTTGTTGCAGGCTGTTGCCATTTTCCATGGTCGTCCGCGCCCAGATTTCCAGACTGGTCAAAGCTTTACGACACAGAGCATATTTGCCTTCGGTCACCGAATCGGTCATTTTGACATTAATACGCCAGTCTGTACTCAATTTACGTGCTGGTTGACGTACCTGTGTTTCCAGCTGATCCACTTCTTTATTATAGACCAGTGGATCCACTTCATTGATCAGTTGCCATGCGGCATTGGCATAAGTCGTCGCATCATTAGTCAATTTAGGTGCCGGTTTAATTTCTGGCTTATCAGTCGATTGACTGTCATTCCCACACGCTTGTAACAATATTGCCGTGCTTATTAAAGCAGCAGTCAGCATCGCACGTGTCTTGAACATCCACATATCAGGCTCGCCAATTTAAACATTTCGGCACTATGCTATTAAATTCACGTAGAATACACAATCTTCATTTGACCCATCGTTCAACTCTCCTTCAAGGTGTGTCGTGTCTGAACCGAATCAACTCGCTACGCAACCTGCTGGCTTCTGGCAAGGTGCAAAAGATAGCCAAGCGATTATCTTCACTTATTTACCAGTGTCGTTTGCTTTTGGTGTTTCAGCCACTCAGTTTGGCTTTACCGCCTGGGAAGCACTGTTCCTGTCCTGCTCGATGTATGCAGGTGCCAGCCAGTTCCTGGTGGTCGCGCTCTTAGGCAGTGGCACATCCATCTGGATGACGGCATTAACCGTGATTGCCTTGGACATTCGCCATCTGCTCTATGGCCCTGCGCTGCAAAACCTGATTCAAGACCGGCTGAATTTAAAGAAAACGGCAATCTGGTCTTGGGGTCTGACCGATGAAGTCTTTGCCTCCGGCATGATCAAGCTCTCGCAACGGCGTCAAGAATGGTCAGAATCCTGGATGCTGGGTTTAAGTCTGTTTAGCTGGATGTCCTGGGCACTCGGATCTTTCCTCGGTGGCTTATTTGCCGATCAGGTCAGTAACTTGCCACAGTTCTTGCAGGCAGCACTGGATTTCTTGTTACCTGCGCTGTTCCTGAGTTTCTTGTTGGCAGCTTTTGAGAAAAAACATACTTTTGTTGTAGCTGTCACGATTCTGGTTTCTGCTGTGGCCTGTTATTTTATCGACCTGTCCGCCGCGATCTTTATCGGTATCAGTTCCGGTATTTTTGCCGGCCTATTCAAACACTATATTTTGAAGCAGCCAGATCCTGAGCACGCAGGAGATCAAACATGAATCTAGAGATTATTCTGGTCGGGATTTTAGTCGGAATCGCCAATTTTGCCTCGCGCTTTGGTCCTTTTTTTGTCATTCAAAAATTTCAGCAAGGTTCGCAAAAACGCGGAGCGTTGTGGCTAAAAATTGCCTTGGGTTCAATTGGCATCGCTGCGATCAGCTCCATGCTGGTGGTTGCTACCCTGCCACCTTTATTAGAAACACCGAATAAAAGTTTTGCGATGCTGGTTGGCTTTATTGTGCTTACGGTTTTGTATTTTAAGTTTAAACGTATCGTGATGGCGACTCTGACCGCAGCGCTCACCTATGGCCTGGTTTACACCTATGTTCCAGTACCCTTTTAAGCTTTAACCCGTTGATCAATCGAAACAAAGACTTATGCTAAACTCATAGTATAGGTCTTTTTTATATAACAATAAAAACAAGGAAGGATGCGCATGTTTGAGGTCAAACAGGTGATTGAAGGCAAAATCTTTATTCATCATCGGCGCGATGAAATGTTAACCGTATTCCATCGACATGAAGTGCCGGCACAATATTTTGAATGTTTTATCAATGCTCAAAATTTTACCGGACATTTTGTCGAAATACATGCTCAACCAGCAGATCAAGTTCGGGTGGTTTATATTAAAAAGAATAGCACCCATCAAATTATTGCTCTGCTTAATCAGAGCCAATACGTGCTGCATCTTCATCCTTTGACATTGATTTTGGGTAAATGGAGCTTCAGACATCGTGTCCTGCCGAATACTCTAAAAATTTTTGCTGGTTTATTTGCGCTCCTTTTTATTCTTTTTTCAGCTACCGCCTTTTCAGCAGATCAGTTCCAGCTCACCACCATCTTGCGAGACTGCATTCAATTCACAGTTTTTGGGCTACTGTTATTTTTGCTGTGCTTTGTACTGCCTTTTGTATTGCCCTATGCGTATTTCCTGCATGTTCGTACATTACGTCTGTTAAAGATGCTAAATATCAATACTGAACAAGTTGCACAAATAGAAAAGCTCAAGTCTCAAAGCGGGATTTATCTTCTGCAAACGCAGTCTGACAGCGATGTGAAAATGACAGCGCCTCCTTATTAAAATCTAGAAAAACTTTATAAATAAAACTGTTGGTCAATATCACAATTTTGTATGAATCTTGGCTTAACTGTCGGCTCAGTTCTGCTATGCTAAAAGTCCATAAAATCAAGCATGGATGATCCACATGAGCGTGACTATTGGTACTCCCCTTCAATCTTCTGCCTATAAAGTTCTATTATTGGGTTCTGGTGAACTGGGCAAGGAAGTGGTGATTTCACTACAACGCCTTGGAGTCGAAGTTCATGCTGCTGACCGTTATGATCATGCCCCTGCCATGCAGGTTGCGCATTATTCCTATACCTTGAATATGGCAGATGCTGTAGAACTCAAACAACTCATCAATCAAATCCAGCCACATTTAATTGTTCCTGAAATTGAAGCGATTGCGACCGAAGTTCTGCTTGAAATAGAAGCCCAGAACATTGCTACAGTCATTCCTTCTGCTAAAGCCGTCAATCTGACCATGAACCGTGAAGGTATTCGTCGTCTGGCTGCGGAAGAACTCGGTCTGCCAACTTCAGCTTACCGTTTTGCCGACAGTTTAGAATCCTTCCGCGCGGCCTGTGACGATGTCGGCTATCCAAACTTTGTGAAACCGGTGATGTCATCTTCAGGCAAAGGTCAGTCTCGTGTTACCCGTTTTGATGAAGTCGATGCTGCCTGGGAATATGCGCAAACCGGTGGCCGGGTCAATCAGGGTACTGTGATTGTAGAATCACAAATTGACTTTGATTTTGAAATTACCTTATTGACTGTTCGTGCAAAAAATCCAGAAACCGGCGAAATCGAAACGTCTTATTGCGACCCGATCGGACATCGTCAGGACTCAGGTGATTATGTGGAAAGCTGGCAGCCTCAACCGATGACTCCAGCCGCGCTGGAAGAATCCAAGCGCATTGCCAACAAGGTCACTACAGCACTTGGTGGCTGCGGAATCTTTGGAGTGGAACTCTTTGTAAAAGGCGACAAAGTATGGTTTAGTGAGGTTTCCCCACGTCCACACGATACTGGACTGGTGACTTTAGCCTCCCAATTTCAAAGTGAATTTGAGCTGCATGCACGTGCTATTTTAGGCTTGCCGGTGAATACTGCACGACATAGTGTGGCTGCCAGCGCGGTGATTTATGCTGGAGTAGATGACCGCAATCTTTCATTTTCTGGCCTGAATCTTGCTTTAGCAGACGGCAATACCGATTTACGCCTGTTTGGCAAACCTGAAGGTTTTAAACGTCGTCGTATGGGCGTTGCCACAGCACGTGCGGAAAACATTGAACAGGCACGTGAACTGGCCCTACAGGTCGCAAACCAAGTTAGCGTCAACCAAAACTAAGCTGAAATACCAACGGACGACTGTACATGATCAACACCCATCCACTGCTGAATTACGCTAAAAGTAACCATGACATTAAAGCCATCAATCAATGGCGCAGTGATGTCGAAAATCAGCTTCAGGAAAGTTTTGAAAATGGGCAGTCGATTCGGGATATTATTCTGGCGCGTTCCAATCTGATCGATGAAGCCCTGCAGTTTCTCTGGCAGCATGCCGAACTGGCTCAAACTGATTTGGCCCTGTTTGCTGTCGGGGGCTATGGCCGTCGTGAAATGCTGCCTTATTCTGATGTCGATATCATGATCTTGTCAGAAGACGAGATTAACCCGGAACAGGAACAACTGATTTCTACATTCATTTCATCGCTTTGGGACGTGGGGAATTTCAAACCCGGTATCAGTGTCCGCACCATCAATGAATGTGTCAATCAGGCCAGCAGTGATCTGACCGTCGCCACCACCCTGATCGAAGCCCGCCTGATTATTGGCAATGAAAACCTGTGCAAATGGCCACGTCGTATCGTGTCACGTACCTGGACTGACAAAACTTTTTTTGATGCCAAGATGGATGAGCAGCATAAACGCTATGCTCAGCACAACAATACCGAAAGCAATCTGGAACCGGATATTAAAAATGCGCCGGGTGGCATCCGTGATATCAACCAGATTGGCTGGATTGCCAAACGGCATTTCCGCGTCAATCGCATTTATGATCTGGTACATCTCGGTTTTATTTCAGAATTTGAACTCGGTGTGCTTGAGGAAGCCGAAAGTTTCCTCTGGGAAATCCGTCATCACCTGCACCGCCTGACCAAGCGCGATGAAAACCGCTTATTGTTCGATTATCAGCGTGATATTGCTGCCAAATTTGGCTATGTACGTGAAGAGGCGCATCATCCGAACTATCCAATTGAACAGTTCATGAAGCGCTATTATCGCAGTGCACAGCAAGTGTCTACGCTGAACGAAATGCTGCTGGCCTATTTTAATGAATCGGTCATTACGCCACGTTTACCGCAATATGAACGCCAGATCGAAGAAATCAACCAGAACTTTAAACTGGTCGATGGCAAACTGGCTGTGCAGCATCATAAGATTTTCTCGGAAAATCCAAGCGCAATTCTGGAAATTTTCTATCTGCTGGCCAATCGTCCTGAGATCGAAGGTATTCGTGCGCGTACCTTACGCTTGCTGACCTTGGCTGGAAAACGCATTGATCAGGATTTTCGTGATAATCCGGTGCATCAGGCGCTATTTATGGCGATTATCCGTTCACCGCATCGACTCTATGACACCATGGTTGCCATGAAGCGTTATGGTGTGCTTGGAAATTACATCCCGGCCTTTGGACAGATTCTGGGACTGATGCAATATGACCTGTTCCATATCTATACGGTCGATGCACATACCTTATTGCTGCTGCGTAATTTAAACCGCTTTAAAGAACCTGAATTTGCCAAGGAATTTCCGGTGGTCAGTTCAGTGTTTCAGCGTCTGACCCGTCGTGACATCGTCTATCTGGCAGCAATTTTCCATGATATTGCCAAAGGCCGTGGTGGTGATCACAGTGAACTTGGCGCCAGTGATGCGATTAAATTTTGCCGTAGCCATGGCTTTACTGAACGCGAAAGTAATCTGGTAGCCTGGCTGATCCAGAATCATCTGGTAATGTCTGTCACTGCGCAGAAAAAAGACATCTCCGATCCGGATGTGGTCAAAGAATTCGCAGAAAAAATGGGTGATATGGAACATCTGGACTATTTGTACACCCTGACAGTCGCCGATATTAACGCCACCAATCCGAAGCTGTGGAATACCTGGCGTGCCTCGCTGATGCGTCAACTATATACTCAGGCACGCGACGTGATCCGTTCCGGTCTGGGTCGTCCGGTTGATTATCAAATGCTGATTGAAGATACCAAATTTGTGGCCAGCGAACTTCTGGTTCAGGATTTTTCACTGGATGAAGTAGAAAAAGTCTGGCAGGAACTTGGTGATGACTATTTCCTGAAAGAAACAGCAGATGAAATTGCTTGGCATACTCGTGCCATTTTACAGCACGGCGACAATCCTGCCCCACTGGTGTTAATGCGGGCACACCGTAAATATGCCCAGGATGCGGTACAGATCTTTATTTATACGCAGGATCAACCCAACCTGTTTGCTACCACGGTGGCTATTCTGGATCGCATGAATCTGGATGTACAAGATGCACGAATTATTACTGCCACTAAAGCGTTCAGTCTGGATACCTATGTGGTACTGGACCGTTTTGGTACCTTATTGACCGATCCGGAACGCGAAGCCACAGTGATTGAAGCCCTGAAAGATGCCTTGAGCCATTCAGATGAATATCCGGGCTTGATGCAACGCCGGATTCCGCGTCAATTACGTCATTTCGATATTGAAAATACAGTCGATATTAGTATCAATCCTGCCTTGAATCAGAATATGGTCGAAATTGCCACTCTCGATCATCCCGGTTTACTTGCCAAAATCGGTGGTTTATTTATGATGCAAGGGCTGGATATCCACTCTGCCAAAATTGCCACACTGGGCGAACGTGCCGAAGATATATTCTTTGTCACCAAAAAAGATGGCAACCCTATGACACCTGGAGAATCTGCTGAATTTGCAGCTGCACTTAAAACTGCGCTGGATGAAGCCTCTCATCAGGTTTGTAGTCAACACTCACATTAAAACGCGGTTACTTATTCATGAACTCTAGCTTGTCTTTACTGCACCCTTATCCGTTTGAAAAGTTAAATCAGCTTTTTGCGGATATCCAACCTGCAAATATGCCCTTAATTCCCCTGTCGATTGGTGAACCAAAGCATCCTGCACCGGAGTTTGTGAAACAAGCGATTATCGATAACTTCAAACATTTGTCGACGTATCCCAACAGTAAAGGCCTGCCTGAGCTACGTGAAAGTATTGCCCAATGGCTGACGCGCCGTTTTAAGCTAAATAGCATTAGTGCAGACAGCAATATCCTGCCTGTTTCCGGTACGCGTGAAGCGATTTTTTCGTTTGTACAGGCTTTGGTGAATCATGAAGATGCACCTTATGTAGTGATGCCGAATCCGTTTTATCAGATTTATGAAGGTGCAACGCTGCTCGCAGGTGCCAAACCTTATTTCATCAACTGTACTGAGGAAAATAACTACCTCGGTGATTTTGATGCAGTTCCGACGGAAGTCTGGGAAAAAACGGCATTGCTATTTGTCTGTACCCCGGGCAATCCAACCGGTGCAGTACTATCAAAAGAACAGTTTAAAAAACTGATTGCCCTGTCGGATCAATACAATTTTGTGATTGCTTCAGATGAATGCTATTCGGAACTGTGGTTTGACCAAGCACCTGTAGGTTTACTGGAAGTTTGTGCTGAAATCGGCCGGGATGACTATAAAAACTGTGTGGTGTTCCATTCACTGTCTAAACGTTCTAACCTTCCGGGCATGCGTTCAGGTTTTGTTGCCGGTGATGCCAGCCTGTTAAAACCTTATTTGCAATACCGTACTTACCACGGCGCAGCGATGCCGGTACAACATCAACTGGCTTCAATCGCTGCCTGGGATGATGAAGCGCATGTGGAAGAAAACCGGGTGCAATACCGTGCCAAGTTTGATTTATTTCAACAGGAACTCGGACATTTATTGCCACTCAAAAAACCGGATGCAGGTTTCTATTACTGGTTAAAAGTCGACAATGATGAAGCCTTTGCCAAACGCCTGATGGAAGAAGCACATATTAAAGTTCTTCCGGGTCGTTATTTATCCCGCGATACTGAACAGGGTAATCCGGGTGAAAATCATGTACGCCTGGCACTCGTAGCCGATCTGGCGCAATGTGAAGAAGTCATTCAACGCCTGAAAGCTATTCTCTAAGTTTTAATCATGACTAAAAAACCCACTGAATTAAAGTGGGTTTTTTAATTAACACTAGATGAATTCTGTTTTTATCTCATACTGAGAATATGACACTAATGATTACAATACTTTGGCAATTTCATCTTCAAGATCTTCAGGCTTGGTGGTTGGTGCAAAACGATTCAACACCTTGCCATCACGACCAATCAGAAACTTGGTAAAATTCCATTTAATTCCATTGCCTAAAATACCTTTGGAATTATTAGTTAAATAGCGAAAAATGGCATGCGCTTCAGGGCCTTTGACATCCACCTTGGAAAACATCGGGAAAGATACCCCGTAATTCTTCTGGCAAAACTCACCAATCTGTTCATTGGAACCTGGATCTTGACCACCAAACTGATTGCATGGAAATCCCAAAATTTCCAGACCTTGATCTTTATATTTTTCGTAAAGTTTTTCTAATCCTGAAAATTGTGGGGTAAAACCACACTTACTCGCTGTATTGACGATCAAAAGTACCTTGCCTTCGTAATCTGCAAGTGGCTTGCTTTTGCCATCTAACAATTCAGCTTCAAACTGATAAATGTTAGTCATGGGTAGGTTTCCTCATCATTTTTTTCTTGTGTTTCTAAGTCCAAAGAAGCCGAGTTGACACAATAACGCAAACCCGTTGGTTCTGGGCCATCTGGGAAAACATGCCCTAAATGTGCGTCACAATGATGACAAACAATCTCAGTTCTGACCATTCCGTGTGAAGTATCAGGTAATTCTTCTACCACCGAACTGCTGACGGGACGGTAGAAACTTGGCCAGCCACAGCCGCTGTCATACTTGGTTTCAGATGAGAACAGTGGCGTGCCGCAGCAACGGCATACATAAGTGCCATCTTGCTTGGTATTCCAGTATTTTCCAGTAAATGCCGGCTCGGTTCCCTTCTCGCGCGTAATGCGAAACTCCTCAGGTGATAACTCTCTTTGCCATTCCCGGTCTGATTTATTGAGTTTTCCCATGATCACATACCTTTTTATCTTGCTATTTAAAATAGGATAATCCTATATTTACGTGATTCATTTTAAAAATTCTAGTCTTTATTCAACATTTTACAAAAGACATATAATGCCCAAAAAAGCAAAAAGAAAGCAAATATAAAAATAAAAGTAAGCAATTTTTACATTAAATGTTTTTTAGTGAGCAAATTTAATGGTATTCTTAGCTCTAAATTTGCTCAGGATTAAAAAATGTCGCAAAAAAAGAGCGTAATTTTTAAAAATCTGCTGCCTGTGATCAAACAATATCAGCAGCTTGGATTTACGCATGAAAAAATTGTTGCACTACTTCGAGATGAACATGATCTCGATCTAGTCACAACTGAGACATTTAAAAGTTATTTATATCGTTATGCAAAAGTGACCTCCACTCCTTCCGAGAACATCAAAATGCCGAACACTTTCCAATCCCCTCGCGAAATCAAGAAATCATCCAAGCTTGATCATGTATGCTACGACATTCGCGGACCTGTGTTACGAGCGGCCATCGAGATGGAAGAAGCCGGTCACAAAATTATCAAATTAAATATTGGTAATCCTGCCCCATTCGGTTTTGAAGCGCCGCAAGAAATTATCAATGATGTGGCTTTAAACCTGCCGAATGCGATTGGCTACACGGATTCCAAAGGAATTTTTCCGGCGCGTAAGGCGATCTGTCAGTATTATCAGCAAAAAGGCATTCTGGATATGCACGTCAATGACGTTTATATCGGTAATGGTGTGTCTGAACTGATTGTTATGGCCATGCAAGGTCTGCTGGATGATGGCGATGAAATGCTGATTCCAATGCCAGATTATCCACTCTGGACGGCAGCAGTGAATCTGTCTGGCGGTACTGCGATTCACTATAAATGCGATGAAGAAAATCACTGGTATCCAGATATTGCTGATATGGAAAGCAAAATCACGCCAAATACCCGTGGTATTGTGATTATCAACCCGAATAACCCGACCGGTTCGGTTTATCCACGTCATGTGTTGCAACAAATTGTCGACTTGGCCAAGAAATATGACCTGATTTTATTTGCTGATGAAATCTACGACAAAATTATTTACGATGGGATTGAGCATGTTGCGGTAGCAGCTCTGGCTGGCGATCAGCTCTGTGTTTCGTTTAACGGTTTATCTAAAGCCTATCGTATTGCTGGTTTCCGTTCCGGCTGGATGGCCATTACCGGCGATAAAGCACGTGCCGCAGATTATATCGAAGGTCTGGATATGCTGGCGTCGATGCGTCTGTGTGCCAACCATCAGGCACAATATGCGATTCAGACTGCACTGGGCGGTTATCAGTCGATTAATGACCTGATTCGCCCTGGTGGGCGTTTATATGAACAGCGCAACATTGCCTGGGAAATGCTGAATGAGATTCCAGGTGTGTCTTGTGTCAAACCTGAAGGTGCGATGTACTGCTTCCCGAAACTGGATCCGAATGTGTATCCAATCCAGGATGATGAAAAACTAATGCTGGATTTGTTACGTGCCGAGAAAGTACTTCTGGTTCAAGGTACAGGTTTTAACTGGCCAACACCGGATCATTTCCGTGTAGTATTCCTGCCGGCTGAAAATGAACTGCGTGAAGCCATTACCCGTGTTGGCCGTTTCTTGGCCAAGATGCGTTAATTCTTGAAATAGACAATATAAAAAACCGCGTTGATACGCGGTTTTTTATTTCTCTGAAAAAATTCAGGCTTTTGACTGATGAAATCTTAAAAATCATACCGGTTTCTTTGAGCAAATTTCTGTACTCAATGGTTTCTTCTCAGGCAATTTCCCCTCAATCATGAAGATTCATGTTATTTTTTGACCAAATATAAAATTCTATGAGTACACGGATGTCCTCAAACACAATCAAGCTCAGCCTTTTTCTTTGTCTTAGTATGTGCTTGGGCATTGGCATTCTTCGCTTTTCTTATACCGCACTGTTACCTGGCACACGCGAAGCCTTTGGCTGGAGTACAGATTTTGCCAGTCTCTTGGGTAGTGCCAATTTGCTGGGTTATTTAATCGGTGCATTTACTGCCATGCGCCTGCCTCAAGACCGCAGCATGGGTACCTATATTCAAATTTCAGCCTTTGCCGGTATGTTCAGCCTGATGTGCTGTGCATTTTCTGGTTTCTCTGAAGCGTGGTATATCGCTTGGCGTATTATTTCCGGGATCAGCGGTGGACTAATGATGATCCTATCGCCGAGTGTGGTCGCACAGTATTGTGAACTTCAGGATCGTCTTAAAATCAACTTTATTGGTTTTAGCGGGATTGGACTAGGTGTTTTAATTGCGACCCTGTTTCTGCCTTATCTGGATCAAATTTCCATACAGACTGCCTGGCTGATTTTATGTGGTTTTGCCCTGCTCATCTGTATCGTGTTAAGTCTACTGATTCAGAAATTTAAGCCGTATTTGTCGGCACAAGCTCCTGCGGTTACCTCTCATCTATCTCTGAATAGCGTCTTTTATAGTTTACTTACAGTTTATGCTTGTAGTGCTTTCGCCTATATACCCCATTCACTCTTCTGGATTGATTATTTAAGCCAGCAGTTGGGATTGAGCTTGTTCTGGATTAATTTCAACTGGATTCTGTATGGACTAGGTAGTGCTTTAGGCGCCTTGAGTGCTTATGCACTGGCCAGAAAATGGGGTAATTTTGTTGCCCTGAAAATTCTTTATAGTCTTTATATTATGGCTATTTTTATTGCAACCCTAGATGCCAGCCCATTGCTTACTTTTAACTCTTCCTTTTTCACTGGGATGCTAAATCCGGCTGTGGTCTTCCTGACCTCCTATACCATTTTGCAACTGTATGGACTGGCTTATAAAAAGCTCTGGAGTATTGCTACCTTGTGTTTTGCCTCGATTCAGCTGATCGGTGGACTCAGCTTTAGTGCGCTGCAATATTTTGGATTGAGCTATCATCAACAGTTCATACTGGCCACATTGGTTCTTTTATTAGGAACATTGCAATTGTTCTGGTGTACACGTCCTGCCAGACTCAAGCCTGAACAACAAACTCAGCCAGTGTCTGCTCATGGAGAAGGAACTAAATAAGGATAAGGATTGGTTGCTCCTTGCCCACCCAGATAAATCCCATAATGTAAATGCGGTGGGGTATTTTTAGCATTGCCCGTATTACCCACATAAGCGATGACTTCACCTGCTTCGACCCAGTCGCCTTCCTGAATATCCGCTGCATAATCATCCAGATGTGCATAATAATGCTGACTCATATTGGGGCCAGTCACCCAGATAATTTTTCCACCCAGATTGTTGGTACCAATCCTACGCACAATCCCTTGGGTCGCGCTAAATACTGGCGTACCGCGTTTGGCAAAAATATCCGTCCCTTCGTGTTTACGACCTGCACTGCGCGCGGCTCCCCACGTATCATTAATTTGACGGACTGTAATACCTTCGACCGGAATCTGTAACGGTGCTTCTAATTGAGTCTTTTTCAGTTGCCAATAAAGATAAGGACTTTTCCATCCTGCTGCTTCACCTGAAGGTGGTGGCTGACAGGCGGTCAAGACAAAGCATACAGATAAAATTAAGCTTAAAATCCGAAAAAATTTCACCAATATTATTCGCATTTATTTTAGAAAGATGGTTTTTATCTTAAGCAGAACAGCACAATTTAAAGTCGTAATCTTGTAATTTTTTGAATGATATTTTTATAAAATCAATGATATAACAACGCCCTTATGTAAGGGCGTTGTTATGGAAGGTAGCTAGGAATTACTTACGTTTTTTTGCACGGGAGGGTTTGGCTGGTTGTTGCTGTTGCTGTTGTTGCTCTTCATTCTGAGCGCTGTCCTGCTTGTCCTTTTGTTGGACCTGCTTATGTTTCGCTTTAGATTTGGCCATATTATGTACTCCTTCGGAGAAACGTCTCTATCACTGGAAGTTCCATTGATCACTCTAACGTTTTTGGAAAATATGCCAATCATCGAGCTGTATCCAAATGCGTCAATGTAATAATAGGTTGGCTAAGTGATTCAACTCAGAACAAATCCTGTTCTGGCTCACTACAATCTTTACGCAAAGTTGCAGCTTGATACTCATTTTAACTTTTGGGCGTTTATCAATCAGAATTTAAGAAAATTTAATTCCCCTGAGAAACCTGCGATTAATATAGGTTTTAATTAGGAGAATCAGGCTTTAATGAGTTAAGTATATCTGCAATAGTAGGATGATCAAATTCAAAAAAAGCTCGCAGTCTTGCGCTTGACCTCCAGCGCAAGACTGCGTGAATGTTCGCTCTTTGGCTATTTTTATAGCTAAAATCTTCTTTATGATCAGGTCAGGACTTCTTTCTAGTAGTTCATGTTTAACGCACAATTTAGTTCAAGGTGATTCTAGTCATGTCCATTTTTTCTCTTTGATTAACTTAATAACCTTTTTTACTTCTGACAGATTCGATATCTATCTGATCCAAGCATTTGAGGGCTTACTACTCTATACTTTTAAACTGTAACATCTACCACTGCCTGTATTGTTGGTGTAATATCAGCACCAATTTCATTCCCTTTGATACATGGGACAATTGGATTATTTGCTAGGTTGAGTGACAGGTCTGCATTAACGGTAATTTGGCACCATCCGCAGGTACTACGATCTTTTGATATTCTATTCTTCATATTTTTCCGAATGCTACTGACAAACCTAAAAATAATTGCCAATTAGGCAATACTTTCAACTGTTCTTAACGCATAATATTCTAATCCAGATTCGTTGTTTTTGAGATTTATACGGGAAATAACCAAATTTCCCTTTAAAATAAGCCTCTACATTTTTTAAGTTTATGTAATTATAGAAGTTATTTCCTATGAAAATCGTCATTTTAAACAAGCCCTATGACGTCCTCTCCCAATTCCGCCCAGATGAAAAACACCCAACCATGGCTGATTTCATCGACGACAAAGATTTACGTCTTGCTGGTCGTCTGGACATGGACTCAGAAGGTCTGGTTTTTTTAACAGATCACGGTGGTCTGAACCAGTACATCACCAATCCTGCCAATAAAAAGTTTAAAACCTATATGGTGCAGGTTGATGGTGATGTCACCGAAGAAGCACTTGAGCAGCTTCGTAAAGGTGTGGAACTTAAAGATGGCATGACCCTTCCAGCCAAAGCTGAAAAAGTATCTGAACCGGAATGGTTGTGGGAGCGTAATCCTCCTGTACGTTTCCGTGCATCTGTCCCAACGTCTTGGGTTGAGATTTCAATTTGTGAAGGCCGTAACCGTCAGGTTCGTCGTATGACCTCTGCAGTGGGCTTCCCTACACTGCGTTTAATCCGTACTAAAATTGGTGATATTGACCTTGTACGTATGGATATTAAACCGGGTGAAACCAAAGAAATTGAACCTTTACTTTATCCAGATTTCCAGAATGTTCCTGCTGAAGAGCCATACCGTTCACGTTCTTATGTGAAAAAACCGGGTGGTACGGGTGGTAAGCCAATGGTTCGCAAGAACAAAGATGGTTCAGTGAAAAAGTCAGGTACCAAACGTATCTGGCAAATGGACGAAAGCGAAAAGCCGAAACGTCGTACCAATGGTACAACTCGTCCAAATACCAAAGCACCTCGTGGTCGCGGACGCGGTCGTGGTTAAAACCCAGTCTGCTCATCAGGTAGGGACAGGCTAAAGATCACGCCAGACGGTGTATTTTCTACAGTTGTCTGCCCCTGATGGAGCTGCATGATCGACTGTACAATGGCAAGGCCCAGACCACCCGTCTGGGCTTTTTCGTGCCGGCTGTCATCGATCTGATAAAAACGCTCAAATAAATGCGGATGGTGCTGCTCTGCAATCCAGACTTCTGGCGTCAACACTGATATTTTAATCCTGTGGTTGAGTCGCTGTGCAGACACAATAATCTCACTCCCAGGCTGACCATAAGTAATGGCATTGCTGATCAGATTGGCGACTGCGCGCTGTAACAATACGGTGCTGGCTGTCAGACTTAAATCTGGCGGAACATCCACTTTTAAATGCATCTGCTTCTCTTCGGCCAGAAAGCTGAAGTACTCAAGCAATTCTTGCAGCATGTCATTTAGATTGAAATGCTGTTTTTCAATCGCATATCCGCCATGTTCTACCCGGGCGATAAACAGCATACTTTCAATCATCTGGCTCAGGCGTTCGTATTCTTCCAAGTTGGAATAGAGCAGATTTTCCAGTTCAGCAGGTTCGCGCGACCGCGATAACAGAATCTGTGTCTGCCCGATTAAATTGTTTAATGGGGTGCGAAGTTCGTGTGAAATATCCTCAGAAAAACGTGCCAGCTGCTGATACGCAGCCTGAATATTAGCGAGCATATCGTTCATGGCCTGACGCAGCTCTTGAACCTCAAGCGTATTACTCTGAACATCGATGTGCTGATTGGGCTGCTGAATATTGACCTGTGCTGTAGCCAGCATCAACTGGCGCATGGACTTGAGAATATAGCGTCCTGCCAGCCAGGCCATCAAGGTCGAGAGCAGTATGCCAAGCAGACTATAGAGCACCAGTTTTGATAAATAGTTTGCCAGTATCCTTTGTCCCTCTGCCAGCTGCTTGCCAGCCACCAGCTGATAACTGCGACCATCAAACTGCACCTGTTTAAAAGCCAGTCGTGTCGAAGGCTGTTCAGCCTGATTATTCTGAAACTGTAAGGCAGAGGTATAGTGCAATGCCGGAATATGAATCTGCAAAGGATTGATTTCAATCAAGCGATTATTCTGATGTTGCAGCAGCAGTAGATTATCTTCTTGCCCCAGCATGTTTTCATATAATTTGGGATGCTGAACCAAAAGCTCGAAACTCTGGGCATCTTCAAGAAATATTTCAATTCGGGAAATACGTGCAGCCAGTGCCTGATCCTGCTGAGCCTGAATCATCTGTTGCATATTTTGATAAGACAGTAACGCCACACTCAAAAAAACCACGCAGGACACCAATGCAAACGCAATACTCAAGCGTGTTGCCAGCGGTAATAAGATAGGATTGTTCATGGGTATTCATCAAGTTTATAACCCATACCGCGTACGGTATGAATCAGTTTTGGCGTGTAATGATCATCAATTTTGCTCCGCAGCCTGCGAATGGCCACATCCACCACATTGGTATCGGTATTAAAATTGATATTCCAGACCATGGAGGCAATCTGGCTCCGGGTCATCACCTGCCCCTGATGCTCCATCAACAGTTGCAACAGCGCAAATTCTTTCTGGCTTAATTCGATCTTTTGTTCATTACGATATACTTCATGCTTTAGGCGGTTCAATACCAGACCTGCAACCTGATAGGCCTCCTGCTCCAGTCGCGGCACACGGCGCAACAGACTTTTGATCCGGGCCAGTAACTCAATATAGGAAAAAGGTTTGGTCAGATAATCATCGGCGCCAAGCTCCAGGCCTTTCACCCGATCCAGCACATGATCGCGTGCAGTGAGCATCAATACCGGAATCTGGCTAAAAGTTCGCAAGGTTTTCAGCACCTGCCAGCCGTCCAGATCTGGCAGCATTACATCCAGCAGTACCAGATCAAATGACTGTTGCTGCAAACAGGCCAATGCCAACACGCCATTTTCAGCAATGGCCGTGCTATAACCTGACTCACTCAGTCCTTTTGCCAGATATTCAGCAATCTTGACTTCATCTTCTACAATTAAAATATGCATGTCAGTAGTTTAGCTGTTTTTAGCTATGCCTAGATTACAAATTGGTAATCTGATTGTCATGCTGCACTGGCGTATTTCTTTCTACAATAGCAACAGTATTCAATTGCATGAATGACAAGTATGAAAAATTCAATCGCCAAAACAACCCTAGCCTTGTTCAGCAGCTCATTACTACTCAGCTCACTGGCACATGCAGAATTAAAAACAGCACCAGTCATGTCGCTAGAAGCAGCAAAGCTTATGGCCAGCAATGTCATGTTGGCCTGCCAGAAACAGGCCAAGCCCGCAGCAGTCGTGGTTCTGGATCAGGGTGGTAATCTGCTGGCTAGTCAACGCCATGAATCTGTCGGCATTCACAACCTGATCGCAGCAGAACGCAAGGCCTTTACCGCGTATTCAACGAAAACCAGTACGCTGGATTTTATGCGCAATGCCCAGAACAATCCGGACGCACAGAACCTGAATAGTTTGCCTGAACTGCTGTTACTGGGCGGCGGTGTACCTGTTATGTACCAGAATCATATTTTAGGTGCTGTAGGTGTTGCGGGTGCAGGCGGTTCGGAACAGGATCATCAATGTGCCAATAGCGGCATTCAAAGCACTTTAAAACAGCTTTAATCTATTTACATAAGTCTTATTGGTTTCTTTTATTCAATATTACTTCATCCATCTACTGAGGAATACAACATGAAAAAAATCCTGCTAGCAACCCTTGCGAGCACCGCAGCCACGCTTTCCTTTGCACAGAATCCACTTAGTGTGCATGTTCTGAATCAGGAAACAGGTTTACCTTCCGCAAATATTGCAGTTACTTTGGAAGCACAGCAAGGTGAGAAATGGGTCAAGCTCAATGAAGCTGAAACAGATCAAAATGGCCGTATTAAAGAGCTATATCCAAAAGATACCAATCTGCAAAAGGGTATTTATAAAGTGACCTTTAAAACGGGTGACTGGTTTAAGGCCAATAATCAGCGGACATTCTTCCCTGAAGTACCGGTGGTCTTTATGATTGATGGTGCTTTAGAGCATTATCATATTCCACTGTTATTGAGCTCTTATGGTTATTCGACTTATCGCGGTAACTAAGCTCTTTCACTTAAGGCCCATCTTATTGGGCCTTATTCTTTTACTTGTTATTCTTGTGCTGGAATGCTATTCATGACTCATATTAAATGAATTTAAAAATAAAACGTATCTCAAACAAGGAGCTTTGCAATGGATCAGCAAGTCAACCAGATGTTTAATCAGGATCGATTAATCCAGCATCTTGGTGCACACCTTGTTGCTTATAGTCACAATCACGCAAAAATTTCGCTGAAAGTCACTGAACAACATTTACAGGGTCACAAGACCTGTAACGGCGCAGTGATTTTCGCGCTTGCAGATGCGGCATTTGCCATTGCCTGTAATACAGGTGAACATCCGGCTGTTGGTCAGCATTGTGGAATTCATTATTTAAAATCAGGAGTTCTTGGCGATACATTGACTGCTGTAGCAGAACATAGGGCCAGCAGTGGCCGTAGCGGAATTTACGATATTCAGGTGATAAATCAGCATGATCAAATTGTGGCAGAGTTCCGCGGTACGTCTCGACTGATCATCAGATAATTTTCAAAACTTGATGCAATAAAAAACCGATGCCTAAGCATCGGTTTTTAAAGTTTGAAATTTAATTAAGCTTTCAACCACTTTTCAGCTTTAGTCTGATCTTCAATTTTCAGTTCAACTTCGGTCAGTTCAGAACCAGCTGCCTGAACTTCAAAGCTCATCAGCTCGTCACGACGAAAAGCATGCATGGTATAAACACCTTCCTGTTTTGCATAACTTTCCATTAACTTCATCGTTGCTTTTAAACCATCAACGGCAATAATCACATCATTGGCAGAAAGGCCAGCTACTACAGCAGTACTATCACGACGCGCCGACTGAACCAGTACACCTTCCGGCTTATCTACCAGTTTTAAACCGAAAGGCAATGACTTGTCATTTTTCAGGTTATAACCGATACCAAACTCAGGCAATAACTGATCCAGTGGCAATTCATCTGTGGTATTAATCAAGTGATTAATCTGCTCTGACCAATCATCACCGGTCAGCTCTTTGCATAATTCAAAGATCGTCCGCTCATGTACCTGAACACCCTTTTGTGCATTTTCATACAAACGGCGCATCAAGGCATCCAGACTTGAACCACGTAAACGCAGACCCAAATCCAGGCACAGTGCAACTAAACAACCTTTGTTGTAATAGCTGGTACCCGCATTATTCGAGTTTTCATCCTGACGATAGAATTTCACCCAGGCATCAAAACTGGATTCAGACACTGACTGAATCACACGTCCCGGATTTTGCAAATAACGGTCAATCTGTGCTTTTAACAAAGCAATATACGATTCCTGATTAATCACGCCGCTACGCAGCAAAATCAAATCATCGTAATAAGAGGTGAAACCTTCAAAGATCCATAACAGAGAGGTATAACCTTCTCTGTTTAAATCATAGTTAACGAAGTTTTCAGGGCGAATAAACTTCACCAACCATGAATGGAAATATTCGTGGCTACATAAGCCGAGGAAACGCTGATAATCTTTTGAAGGTTCTTCAGGTTCATTGGCCTTAGGCAAGTCATCACGCGGTGAAATCAAGCTGGTAGAATTTGGATGCTCCAGACCGCCATAGCTATTGCCGGTTGCCATGGTCATAAAGGTATAGTCTGTAAACGGCGCCGAACCAAACATTGAAATTTCTGTAGCACAGATTTTTTCAATGTCCTGCTGCATACGCGCCGCATTCATCGCGTGTTTGCCTGACACCACAAACTCATGCGGAATACCATTTGCTTCAAAACTGAAACGGGTTTGTTCTGCTAGCTCAAATGGCGCATCAATCAGTTCGGCATAGTTTTTAGCTTTCAGCGTGAAACGGCCTCTGACCAGACTTTTGGCTTTCATGCCGGTTGCCAGCTGAAAATGCTTTAATTCATCTGGCAGGAAGATTTCCAGTTCAATTTCTTTATTTTCCTGACCTTCTAGCCCTAAACATGCACAAGCGGGATTCACATAGAGACGATTTTGATCCACATATGCACCACGAACGGACAGATCATAGGCATACACATCATATTCCACCGTAATCAGCTCATGATCGGTATTGAATAAACGCCATTTGTTCTTTTCAAATTTCTGGATCTGTAACTGGCGCCCATCTTCATCATAGGCTTTGACCGCTTCAATGTGCTTGGAAAACTCTCGAATCAGATAGCTTCCCGGAATCCAGGTCGGCAATGACAGGACTTGAGTCGGGTCCGCAAGAAAACGAATAGTCACGTGAATAAGATGCTGACGATAATCGTCAAATTCAATTTGATAATGCAACATAATGAACGATATAAAATTAAAATAAATGAGATATAGCTTAGCTTAGCATTTTTTAAGCCAGTATGGTTTAGCTGTCTTATTTGTCTACATTTACGACTAGCTATCTGTATAAAAAAGGCATAGCATGCGTGAAAATTAAATCGTTCAACACCCGCCGGGTTATCAAGGAACACCATTGAAATACATCATCTCACTGATTGCGGTTTTCAGTTTATTTATTTCTGCATTTTCACATGCTGCCCTACTCAATATTGTGCCTGAAAGCGTTGAAGCTGAAGCCTGGACCATTCTGGATTCACAGTCTGGCCAAGTCATTGCAGAGCACAATGCCGACGTTCAGCGTGCTCCGGCTTCGCTGACCAAAATGATGGTGGCTTATATTGCCTTAAAGGAAATTGAAGCCGGAAAATTAGATAAAAATGAAGTTTTAACCGCGACCTCTGTGGTGAAAACTGTGATGTGGGATGAGTCACAAATGTACCTGAAAGAAGGTGATCAGATTTCAGTCGATCAGCTTCTGGCGGGCTTAATTATCATGTCTGCTAATGATGCCGCAGTCACGCTGGCTGAGAAAATTTCGGGTGGTATTCCGCAGTTTGTTGAACGTATGAATCAGGAAGCCAAAGCGCTGGGCATGCAGCATACCAATTTCCAGAATCCGGCCGGCATTACCATGCCTGAGCATTATTCGACTGCCGCCGATTTGGCCAGACTGTCTATGGCGGTGGTGAATGAAACTCCAGATTATCTGTATTATTCTAAGCAGCCAAGCTTTACCTACAATCAGCATTTTCATCGTGCGACCAACCGTGTGCTTCAGGTCGATCCTACAGTAGATGGTTTAAAAACCGGTTTTACCCGTGCAGCGGGCTATAATCTGGCACTAACCGCCAATCGCGTCACCGCAGATTTTGAAATGCCAAATCGCCGTCTGATTGTGGTGGTGCTGGGTACTAAAAGTGCAGCAAAACGCGCTGAAGTATCACATAAGCTGATGAATCTGGCTTATACCTATACTCGCAATGAAGTAGCGATCAAAGATCAACAGCTACTGGCTGAGTTGCCTGTAATTAAATCCACCTTAAAAATGTTTAAGGTGCAAACCAAGCAACCGCAGATTATTACCACTTCTTTATATGATCAGGGCTACAGTATTGACCTGAATCAGTTTGACCAGGCAAATCAGCGTGTCATGCTGAATACTGGTGATGGCGTTTTAAAAAGTATCGAGCCATTACAGGAAACTCAGACTCATATCAATGTTGAAGTGAAAGCATCTGAACTCATTGCACCTTTGGCGACCATGATGCCTTTGGCGACCATTCAGGTTTATCAGAATAATCAGTTGATTCGCACCATTCAAATTGAAGATCATGTCGAAGTTGAAGAAGCCAATCTGTTTCAGAAGTTCTTTAGCTGGCTACAAGGCTTATTCGGTTTATTTTCAGACAATACACCAAGCGTAAAGCTTTATCCTTTAGATAGATAATAGCGCTACATCTCAAGTCACTTTTCTTTAAGCTAGAAGATCTCCTCTCTGATCTTCTAGCAGATTCCCTTTATCAATCTCGCTCTCCCCTTGCTTCCTCAAAGCAGCGATACTTACCTGCTCTCACAGAATTGCTACGTTTTGTAATTTGTATAACAATTTTAATCAAGACGCGTTTTAGTGCATGCCATAGTATATTTTCTCTCTATTTCTCTTATTTTTATTAAAAAAATAAACAGGTTAATCATATATGACAGCGCATAAAATCGTGATTGTGGGTGGTGGTGCCGGTGGTCTGGAACTGGCGACTCAGCTGGGTGAGAGCTTGGGTAAAAGCGGTAAAGCCCAGATTATTCTGGTCGATCAAAAACTGACACACATTTGGAAACCGCTGCTGCATGAAGTTGCCGCAGGCACCTTAAATCCACATGAAGAAGAAACTAATTATTTTGCCCATTCAGCCGCACATCATTATGAATTTGTCTTGGGGACATTTACCGGTCTGGATCGTGAAGCGAAACAGATTGTGGTAGAAACAGAATATTTCTCCAAAAAAGCCCAAGCCAAGAAGAACCAGCGCATCGACTATGACACCCTGGTACTGGCCTTGGGTTCTACCTCGAATGACTTTAATACCGAAGGCGTCAAACAGTTCTGTCATTTTCTCGACAGCCGTCCACAAGCTGATATCTTTCAGCAGGATCTGTTGCATCTCTACTTGAATGCTCAACATGAAGCTTCGAGCCGTGAACTGAATATCGCGATTATTGGCGCCGGTGCAACCGGAGTAGAACTGGCAGCTGAACTGGTGGAAGCCAAACACAATTTCTTTAAATATGGCTTAAACAAGGTCGACCCAAATAAAGTCAAAATTACCCTGATTGAAGCGGCGGATCGTATTCTGACTGCACTCTCGCCGAAAGTCGCCGAACATACCATGCAACAGCTGGAAAAATTTGGCATTGAGGTTTTGACCAGTCACCGCGTGGCCAAGGTTGATGAAGACAAGATTTATTTTGCAGATGGCTCAAGTCTGGATGCCGAGATTAAAGTCTGGGCTGCAGGCATCAAAGCACCTGAAGTCTTGGCACAACTGCAAGATATGGAAAAAGACAATATTCACCGGTTGAAAGTCTACTCCACCCTGCAAACCAAATCTGATCCAGACATTTTTGCTTTTGGTGACTGTGCACACTGCCAGCCTGCTGCAGATGAACCAGTCTTGGGTCCACGTGCACAAGTGGCTAGCCAACAGGCCAATTTTCTGGCGAATGCCTTGAAAGCGCGTGTCAATGAAGAAAACTATTTACCGATGTTTAAATTTTCTGACAAAGGTTCACTGATTTCCTTAAGCCAGAATAAAGCCGTCGGCGAGTTGCTCGGTCAGGTGAATGTTCAAGGCTTTGTTGCCAAGTCAATGTACGTTTCTTTATACCGAATTCATCAGGCGACCATTCATGGTTATGCGCATGCCGGCATTCTGACTGCAAAAGATTTTGTTACACGAAAAATTTCTCCAAAGCTGAAATTGCATTGAAATTCCAGAATTTTGCCCAATCAATGAAAAAATCGTCAACAAAATTGTCAAATTGCGTTTTTTTGCTAATTTTAGTCTACAAAAATGCAATTTCACTTTATGATGTACCCTTAAAAAATTGAATGGATCAATTAACATGACTGCTATTGCAAATAACCTCGTGGTTTCTTTCCACTACACATTGACTAACGCAGAGGGTGAAACTCTCGACCAATCTCAAGGTGAACCACTTGCCTATTTGCACGGTGCAGGTAACATCATCCCAGGTTTAGAAAATGCGTTAGAAGGCAAAACTGTAGGTGAAAAATTCACTGTAAACGTTCCTGCTGCTGAAGGTTATGGCGAATACAACCCTGACCTAGTTCAAGAAGTTCCTGCGCAAATGTTCCAAGGCGTAGACAACATTCAGGCAGGCATGCAGTTCCAAGCTCAAACTGATGACGGCGTGCAAATCGTAACTGTTAAAGCAGTTGAAGGCGACAATGTTGTGGTTGATGCTAACTTTCCACTTGCTGGTCAAGACCTGACTTTCGAAGTTGAAATCGTATCTGTTCGTGAAGCTTCTCAAGAAGAATTAGATCACGGCCACGTACACGGTGTAGGCGGTCACCAGCACTAAGATCTTCTGATCTTGAGTGAAAAAAGGCAAAGTCTGACTTTGCCTTTTTTATTGCCTGAAAATAGCCCGTAGAATATTAACCACCCAATTAGCTATAAAAAAAGCAGAGCCATTGCCCTGCCTTTCCAATCCGATCAAGATCTCCTTTTACAGGATGATCAGTGGATTATTTTTTTTGGTTATAAATCTGCATCGCTGCTGGCAATTGTTGACGCATTTGCCCAATACGCTGACTATTCGATGGATGCGTAGACAGGAAGGTTGCACCACTACCGCCACCAAGTTTGTTCATTTTTTCCCACAGGGTAATGGCTGCATTCGGGTTATAACCTGCGCGCGCCATCAACATTAAACCGCCTTGGTCAGCACGGCTTTCCAGATTACGCGAGTATGGCAAGCCAATACCGATCTGACTACCTAATTGTGCTGCTGCAGCGCCACCTTGACCTACACCTGCTGCATTTAAGCCAATACCCAAAGCCAGATCAGTCAGGGCTTGAGCACCGATTTTCTGCTTAGAATGCTCTTCTAAGGCATGCACCATTTCATGACCCATAATCGCTGCAATTTCAGCATCGGTCAGATTCAGTTTATTCACGATACCGGTATAAAATACAACCTTACCACCTGGTGCAACAAAGGCGTTGACCTGATCAGATTTGAGCACAGCCAATTGCCACTGGAATGCTGTACCGGTTTGATTCATCTGGTTAGCAACTGGCTTCAAACGGTTAAATACATTATTAATCCGTTTATAGGTGGCTGAACTGGTATCCAGTTGGCCTTTATTGCGCGCATCATTGACCATGGCATTATAGCTTTGGCTCGCAGATGCATTTAAGGTCGCAGTATCTGCCCCTGCCATATCGGCAATGGTGGTACAACCTGATAATGTGACGACTGTAGCAGCCGCCATACTCAATAAAAGTTTATTCTTCATTATAATTTACTCCGCCTTGGCTCAAGGGCAATTTACATTGTAAAAATTATAAGTGAAAGCGCGCAGCAGCTAAACGCTTAATTCATTCATCTTCTTATAAATTATGTAATTTTTAAGCCAAATACTGTATCGCCAACCAATAAATCAGACAAATAATATTGAGACCCAAATAAATCTGACTGAGCGGTTTGATTTTCTGTTCAAGCATTTCGTCTTTACGTTTGAAATATAAAAAAGCATTTTGCAATAAAATAATAGGCACTAATATACAGGCGATAATGACACTCAGACCAATCAGCGCCGCATAAATTACTTCGGGATTTTGAGTTTGCGCACGAATAATCATCATGGCCATTGTTGGCGCCCCGCCCATCGCGAATAACAATGAATAAAACATGGTCGCCGATATATTTTTTTGCATCCTGCTGCTCATTTTTCTTTCTTTATATACCGCTATGTTAAAGCACATCACGTGGTATTACCGATGCAACTTTAGTCTTGAAATACCTGCATAAATTCAGCATATAAAAAAACCCATCCGGAGATGGGTTTTCATCATTCAAGCTTTAATCTAATAAAGATTAAGCATCAAACGGGTGGCGAAGAACAATCGTTTCTTCACGGTCTGGACCTGTTGAAATGATGTCGATTGGACATTCAATCAATTGCTCAAGACGTTTTACATAGTTCAATGCAGCTTCTGGCAATTGATCCAGTGATTTCGCACCGAAAGTTGACTCAGACCAGCCTGGCATAGTTTCGTAGATTGGTTTCAATGTTTCAAATGCAAGCGCATCAGAAGAACCGACACAACCAGAATCTGCAGCTTCATAACCCACACAGATTTTCACTTCTTCTAAACCGTCAAGAACGTCAAGTTTAGTCAGGCAAATACCAGAAAGTGAGTTTACATCAACTGAACGGCGTAGGATTTCAGCATCGAACCAGCCACAACGACGTTGACGGCCAGTAGAGGCACCAAATTCATTACCAATCGTACCGAGGTGTTTACCAATCGCATCACCTGTGTCATTTGCAGCGTCATACACCAACTCAGTTGGGAATGGACCTGCACCTACACGCGTTGTGTACGCTTTAGTAATACCCAGTACATAGTCAAGGTGCAAAGGACCCAGACCTGAACCAGAGCTTACGCCACCAGCAGTTGTATTCGAAGACGTTACATACGGATATGTACCGTGGTCAACGTCAAGAAGTGAACCTTGCGCGCCTTCGAACATGATGTTGTCACCGTTTTTACGGTAGTTGTGCAATTCAGTGGTCACGTCCACAACCAGTGGCGCAACAACTTTACGCCATTCGTCGCAAAGTGCCAGCACGTCTTCCAGTTTAACCGCTTCAACACCGTAGTATTCAGTCAGCTGGAAGTTATGGTAGTCCAGAAGTTCAGTTAACTGAGCAGTCAGATGTTCACCACCACGCACCAGGTCAGCAACACGTACTGCGCGACGCGCTACTTTGTCTTCGTATGCAGGACCGATACCACGACCTGTCGTACCAATCTTCGCATTACCACGTTTTTTCTCACGCGCCTGATCAAGTGCGATGTGGTTCGGAAGGATCAATGGACAGTTTGGAGAAATGCGTAAACGTTCTTTAACAGGAACGCCTTCTTTTTCAAGAATGTCCATCTCTTTGATGAGCGCTTCAGGAGAAAGAACAACACCGTTACCAATTAAGCACAATACGTTTTCACGTAAAATACCTGATGGAATGAGGTGTAAGACAGTTTTCTTACCACCAACCACAAGAGTGTGACCTGCGTTATGTCCGCCTTGATAACGAACTACCGCTGCCGCTTGATCTGTGAGCAGGTCGACGATTTTACCTTTACCTTCGTCGCCCCATTGGGTACCAAGTACCACAACATTCTTGCCCATAATAGCCTCATTACATCATGCTGTTAAAGTTGAAAGCCCCGCTCAGCGACATGAACACTGAGCCAAGCAGTTAAATCGTTTTGACTGTCCACTCACCATTCGCATTCACCAGCTGGTGCGTCGCATATGGAATCGAGTTTAAATCATCATTACCCAGTAACTGAATTACACTTAAGCCTTGTGCACGAATATTCTGAATTGCATTCAGAAGTTCTGCATCAGTGCCTTTAGGTGCAACCACGACCTGTACCGCATCAAACTGGCCTGCGCTTAAAGCATATAAGTCACAAGAGAAACCGGTTGCCGGACGCGCACGGCCAAAATGTTCACCAATGCCATCATAACGGCCACCTTGTGCCAGTGCAGCTGCACGGTTCGGTGCATAGACTGCATACATCAAGCCAGTATGATAATGGTATGAACGTAATTCAACCACATCAATACCAATACTCAAGTTTGGCCAACGGGTTTGAACTTCGTCTTTGGTGGTTTGCAAGACATTAAAAGCCTGCGTAAATGCTGGATTTGCCAACACTTCAGCACTTAAATGCGCTTGTAATGCATCCAGGTCGCTGGCATAGCGTCCAAGGGCATAGAAATCCTGACCAAATTTCAGGTCTGCCGTGAATTCTTCTAATTCTGGCAAAGCCTTACGCTGGTATAAATCAGATAATTGCTGTTCAGCGACTTTGTTTAAGCCGGCTTGAGCCACCAGACTGCGGAATAAACCCACATGACCTAAGTCCAGATGAATACCATCTGCCAGACCTGTTTCCTGAATCAGACTGATCATCAAGTCGACCATTTCTACATCGGCATCGATGCTGTCTGAACCAAATAGCTCCGCACCTAACTGTAGTGGCGCACGCGAAGTGTTAAAACCGCGAGGCTTGGTATGCAGAACGGTTCCTGCATAGCAGTAACGTGCTACACCTTCCACTGGATGTACATGCGCATCAATACGAGCCACTTGTGGTGTCATATCGGCACGCACACCAAGCAAACGACCAGAAAGCTGATCGATTACTTTAAAAGTGGCTAAGTCTAAATCTTGATTCGATTCTGAGAGAGAAGATAGAGATTCGATGTATTCAATGAATGGCGTGTACACCAGCTGATAACCTCGAGATGCAAGGAAATCCAGTGATTTACGGCGCAGACTTTCAATAACTTGCGCTTGTTCTGGTAATACATCAGCTACACCATCAGGTAATAACCATGTCTCTGAAATGGGCATGTTGTAAACCTAAATTCTTGTCAGCGCGGAACGAATCCGCATAAAAAAATCGGGAGCACACCCGATTTCTCCTAGTCTAGCACGATAGTTTTGGCTGTGCATCGCAAATTTTATAATTTTCGCTACCTGATGAAATCAACAACAATTGTGTCAACTATCAGCGTTTTAATGCACATTCAAAACAAATAGCATGAAAAAATCAGGCATTAAACCAAAGGCAATGCAGTGGTACTTTTGACCGTTTGCAATGGAATTTCAGTTTTTACACTTTGAATGCAGGGAATTTGGGTTAAATGGTGAATCTGAAATTTACGATAGGCATCCAGATCAGCCACCACAATTCTTAAAAAGAAATCACAATCGCCTGCCATTAACTGGCACTCGACGACTTCTGGCATTTCCTTGATCGCTTCGACAAATTGATCGACCACAGCAGCTTCTTGGGACTTGAGCCAGACGCGTGCAAACACGCTCATCGCCAAATTGACCTTTTGTGGATTCAGCAGTGCGACATATTGCTCAATCACGCCATCATCTTCCAGCTGTTTTACCCGTCTTAAACAGGGTGACGGTGACAAGCCAATTAATTGAGCCAGTTCATTATTTTGCAGTTTTCCATTCTTTTGCAGCTCATGCAAAATGCGTTTATCTATTTGATCCATATCTATGCTTTGGCATTTAAAACCTCTTAAACTTAATTTAGCGCAATTTAATTTCAAATAAAAATCAAACCTCTTTCATTACAACAGCAAATAGCCTGAATATCGCCATAAAATATGGTCTAGTTTTGCAGCACCTAGGTCATTTCCATGCTTTTGTTCAGACAAAGCACCGCAGCGGTGGTTGTCCCTACCGATTTCAGCGAATTTCAACGTGGCATGAAAGATTCTATTCCAATGCTTTTAGGGATTATCCCCTTTGCGCTGGTGTTGGGTGCGACGGCGGTACAGAAGAATTTCAGCTTGCTCGAAGTGCCGTTACTGACAGGTCTGAACTTTGCCGGTGGTTCTGAGTTTGCCATTCTGGAAGTCTGGAGCAGTCCGCCAAATTTACTTATGCTGATGTTCATTACCTTTCTGGTGAATAGCCGGCATCTGTTGATGGGCGCCAGTTTGGTTCCGTATTTAAAGCATCTCCCCAATCGTAAAGTTTTTCCGGCGCTGTTCTTTATGGTCGATGAGAGCTGGGCGCTCGGTCTGGCTGATGCACAAAGGAAACAGGCGCAACTGGGTTATCGTGCTGCGTTTAGCATGCCTTATTATGCTGGTCTGTGTTTTTGCCTGTACTTGATGTGGGTCGGATTTACCACACTCGGTGCCATGCTTGGACCTGTATTAGGCGACATTAACCGTTTTGGTTTCGATATGGCCTTTCCTGCTGTATTTCTGGTGTTACTGAGAAGTATGTGGAAAGGTTTTGAGGCTGCCCGGCCATGGCTGGTCAGTTTAGTCTGTGCGGCTTTGGCGTATTTATATTTACCTGCGGGCTGGTATGTGCCAATTGGTGCATTGTCTGGAATCGCTTCGGCATTTTTCCTGATTCAAGAGGATCAAACATGATCCAGATGAGTACCTTGGTGGCCATTATCCTGATTGCTGCGACCACTTATTTAACCCGAATCTTGGGCTATGTCTTATTAAAAAACAAAACGCTGACACAGCGCCAGCGAAAAATTCTGGAAGTAGTGCCCGGCTGCGTGCTGATTTCAGTGATTGCACCCTATTTTGTACGCGACAATCCTGCAGACCTGATCGCATTGGCTTTAACGCTATTTGCGGCTACGCGTTTTGGATTATTACCAACCGTCGCCATCAGTATGGTTTCTGCCGCAGTTTTAAGAATTTTAATCGTCTAATGCTCAAATAAAACCCCTTTAAATGATTTCTAAAGGGGTTTGGATTATTTCTGTGGATCAACCACTTTGGTCAGCAAACTGACTAGCTCGGCATTTTGCAATTCGACCTGCTGAAGTTTGGCTGTGGTCTGATCCAGCACTTCCTGCTGTACATGCATTTTTTTGGCTAAATCCTGCATGATTTCCAGAGTCTTTTTTAAATTTTCTTCCAGATGCACGATTTTTTCTTCGACTGGCACGCCTTCCACGCTACGTGGTTCATCACCCTGATTAAACTGTAGCCAGATCAGAAAAATCACTGCCAAAGTCAGCAGTATAATAAATCCCCAAACCACCATCATGTGCTTGCTCTTATTTCATTTTATTGTCTTTATCTTAACGAAAAATGCTGCAGATAACGTAAATAATTCAGCCTCAATTCCTGATTTTCGATCAATTACCGGCAAATTCTCTTAAAACATGGCTTGCAGAATATTTACAGGCAAGAAAAAAGCACCGTATCTTGGTGCTTTTGAGGTTTAGATAATCCGAACTTAATGAAATGATTCACATAAATCCAGTAGACGGTTGGCATAGCCCCACTCGTTATCGTACCAGGCAAAGACTTTAGCTTGATGCCCGACCACCAGAGTCTGGGTCAAATCCACAATCAATGAATATGGGGAATGATTAAAATCACTCGATACCAATGGCTCATCCGTCACAGCCATGATTTCCGCAAAATCCTGCTGGGCAGCCTTGATCAACACTTCATTCAACTTGTGATCGGTAATCGGCGACTGGGAGACAAACGTTAAATCAATCGCGGCCACATTAATGGTCGGCACCCGAATTGAATAACCATCAATACGATCTTCCATTTTTGGCATGACACGCTTTAAGGCACCGAGTGCGCTCGAAGTCGTAGGAATGATGTTATGGCCTGAAGCACGTGCACGACGCAAATCACGATGCGCATGATCCAGTACCGACTGATCCGCCGTAACAGCATGGATTTCGGTCATCAGGGCGCTACTGATGCCAAATGCATCATCAATAATTTTGACCAGTGGCACCAAAGCCTGCGTAGTACAAGAAACACTGGAAATGATCTGGTCCGATGCTTTGACTTCATGATGATTGACACCATAGACAATTGCGGCATCGACCGTATCAAAAGGTGCTGCGCCGATAATCACACGTTTCGCCCCTGCTCCAATATGCTGGGTCGCGGCTTCACGAGAACGGAACAGTCCAGTACATTCAAGCACTACATCTACCGCCAAGTTTTGCCAAGGCAACTTAGCCGGCTGCGACTCACACAAAACCTGTACTTTTAATGCAGCATCTTGATAGCTGATATGCATATAGATATGTTCAGTATCATAGCTGAGATCCACCTGCCCCGGAAAACGGCCATGGGTCGAGTCATATTTAAACAGGTGAATCAGGGTTTCAACATCGGCAATATCGTTAATGGCAACGATTTCAAAATTAAAATCTTTCGGGTTTTCAAACCATGCGCGCAGTACATTCCGTCCAATACGCCCAAATCCATTGATTGCCACTCGTTGCATGACTCGACCTTTTATATGCCTATTTTAAAACTCTTCTATGTTAAAGGATTTCTGGCGCCGTACATTAAAAACTTCAGTGAAAATACTGATTTTCGATTATTTTATTTCTGATACATTCGTCTGTATTCGAGCCATTTAAAATTCCGTTTATTTTTTAAAGAGATGGATATAGACGAATTCTACTGTGGGAAAATTCAATTTAATTATTCAGCGAAAAACCTGAGTAAATAAATCCTTCGCAATTGGTTTTAAAATGATTGGTGCATACTGCTTTTTCCGTTATAATTTGGCGTTTTAAATTTTTAAGCCCCGCATTGCAGCAGAGCTCTTGTATGCTTGTCAGACTGTGGTGTTTTAGCCAAATCGGAAATTATGGAGTGACTTGGTTGTGAGTACTCGTTTTATGACATCAGCTGAAATTCGTGAAGCATTTTTGCGTTACTTTGAATCGCAAGGGCATACACGTGTCGCGTCGAGTTCTCTAGTACCTGCCAATGACCCAACTTTGCTGTTCACCAATGCTGGTATGAACCAGTTTAAAGATTGCTTCTTAGGTCTAGAAAAACGCGATTATGTCCGTGCAGTGTCATCACAAAAATGCGTGCGCGCAGGTGGTAAGCACAACGACTTGGACAATGTAGGTTATACAGCACGTCACCACACTTTCTTTGAAATGTTGGGTAACTTCTCCTTTGGTGATTACTTCAAACGTGATGCGATCAAATTTGCCTGGGACTTTTTGACTAACGAAGAATGGCTTGGTCTTCCTAAAGATAAACTCTATGCAACCGTTTACCACACCGATGATGAAGCCTTTGACATCTGGAACAAAGAAATCGGTCTAGACGCTTCACGCATTATTCGTATTGGTGACAACAAAGGCGGTCAATACGCATCAGATAACTTCTGGGCAATGGGTGACACCGGTCCTTGTGGTCCATGTTCTGAAATCTTCTTTGACCATGGCGATCACATCTGGGGTGGCTTACCGGGTTCTCCTGAAGAAGATGGCGACCGTTTCATTGAAATCTGGAACAACGTTTTCATGCAGTTCAACCGTACTGCGGATGGCGTATTACACCCTCTTCCAGCGCCTTCTGTGGATACAGGTATGGGCTTGGAGCGTATTTCAGCTGTTCTTCAGCACGTTAACTCAAACTACGAAATCGACCTGTTCCAGCACTTGCTAAAAGCTGCTGCTGAAATTATTGGTTTAGATACGTCTGAACTTGAAGCAAAAGCACAAGCAGAAAACAAACCAGTTGAATACCCTGCTTCACTTAAAGTTGTTGCTGACCATGCACGTTCATGCTGCTTCCTGATTGCTGATGGCGTAAACCCATCGAACGAAGGTCGTGGCTATGTATTGCGTCGTATCATTCGTCGTGCAGTACGTCACGGTAACAAACTAGGTGCGACTGGTTCGTTCTTCCACAAAATGTTGAAGCCACTGATTGAAGTGATGGGTGCAGCATATCCTGAACTTGCAGCCAACCAGGCACGTATCGAAGCGCAACTTCTGAAAGAAGAAGAGCAATTTGCTAAAACACTTGAGCAAGGTCTGAAATTGCTTGAAGGCGAATTGGCGCAGTTAAAAGGTTCTGTAATTCCGGGCGAAGTAGTATTTAAACTTTACGATACTTACGGTTTCCCGACTGACTTGACTGCTGACATCGCACGTGAACGTGACTTAACCATTGATGAAGCTGGTTTCGAAACTGAAATGGCTGCACAGCGTCAACGCGCACGTGATGCAGGCAAATTCGCAATCGACTATAATTCTGTTGTGAAAGTCGAAGGTGAAACTCAGTTTGAAGGTTACGATGCAACTGCGGGTCAAGGTCAAATCATCGCAATCTACAAAGATGGCGAGCAAGTTGACGAAGTGGTTGAAGGCGACGAAGCACTGATCGTACTTAACCAAACACCTTTCTACGCAGAAAGCGGTGGTCAAATCGGTGATACAGGACTCTTCAAAAACGATACTGGTATTTTCGAAGTTCAAGATACCAAGAAATCTGGTGGTGCATTTGTACACCAAGGTATCGTGACTATGGGTAACTTGAAAGTTACTCAAAATGTAGAAGCAACGGTTAAAGCAGACATTCGTGCAGCAACGGCACGTAACCACTCTGCGACTCACCTGCTACATGCTGCATTACGTCAAATTTTAGGTTCACATGTACAGCAAAAAGGTTCATTGGTTGCATCTGACGTGTTACGTTTTGACTTTGCCAACGACCAGCCTGTAAGCTTTGAACAGCTGCAAGAAATTGAACGCTTGGTCAATGCTGAAGTGATTGCCAATACTGCGGTGTCTACTGAACTTCTGGATATCGAGTCTGCGAAGGCTAAAGGCGCGATGATGCTGTTTGGTGAGAAATATGGTGACGAAGTACGTGTACTGTCTATGGGTTCAGTGATTGAAGAGAAAAACTTCTCAATCGAACTTTGCGGTGGTATTCACGTAAAACGTACCGGTGATATCGGTCTGTTCAAAATCACCTCTGAAGGTGGTGTGGCAGCCGGTGTACGTCGTATTGAAGCAGTAACAGGCACTAAAGCAGTTGAAGTTGCGCAAAAAGCCGATCGCGATATCAATACGATTAACGGTTTGCTCAAAGCGCAAAAAGACCAGACTTTAGAAAAAGTTGAAGCACTGGTTGATACTGCATCGAGCTTGCAGAAACAGATCGAACAACTCAATCAAAAACTTGCTAGCCTGCAAGCTGGTGAACTTCTAAGCCAAGTTCAAAGCATTGCAGGTCGTGCAACCTTGATTACAACTGTTGAAAACATGGATGCAAAAGCACTACGCAACCTGCACGACGGTGTGAAATCAAAATTAGAAAATGCAGTGATTGTTCTGGCAGGTGTAGAGGGTGACAAGGTGAGCTTGATCGCATCTGTAGCAAAAGACTTTACTGCTTCTATTAAAGCAGGTGACATCATCAAACATTTGGCAACTGAGCTAGGTGGTAAAGGTGGTGGTAAACCTGACTTGGCACAAGGTGGCGCGCCACTTAACGAGAAGTTTGCTCCAGTGATGGCAGATTTAACTGCCTGGCTTGCAGCAAAATAAAACTTCAATTTTGTGTAACTGACCCTGATAGGTACATCAGGGTCATGGCTTATATGGAACAACTATGGCATTAATCGTTCAAAAATATGGCGGTACCTCTATGGGTACTCCCGAGCGCATTTTAAATGTTGCTCGTCGTGTAAAGCGCTGGCATGACCACGGCCACAAGGTAGTGGTAGTGGTATCAGCAATGAGTGGCGAAACCAATCGTCTACTTGCTTTAGCGAAGGCCATTACCGAAACCCCTGACCCACGTGAACTAGACCAAATGGTATCTACGGGTGAACAGGTTACGATTTCTATGTTAGCAATGGCGCTGAACTCAATTGGAGTTGAAGCAAAATCACTAACAGGTCGCCAGGTTGGCATGAAAACCGACAGCTCATTCAATAAGGCACGTATCGAATCCATTGATACTGAAGTCCTGAACTCAAATCTGGATGCAGGCCGCGTACTTGTCGTTGCCGGTTTCCAGGGTTTTGATGAACATGGCAATACCACTACTTTAGGGCGTGGCGGTTCTGATACTTCAGGTGTTGCAATTGCTGCCGCACTCAAAGCAGATGAATGCCAAATTTATACCGACGTTGACGGTGTATATACCACCGATCCACGTGTTGCACCAAAAGCAAAAAAAGTTGATCGTATTTCATTTGAAGAAATGCTTGAGATGGCGTCACTCGGTTCTAAAGTCCTGCAAATTCGTTCAGTTGAATTTGCTGGTAAATACCAGGTGCCTTTACGCGTATTATCAAGTTTCGACAATGACAACGATGGCGCATTCGACGAAGAGTTTAAGCAAAACGTTGGTACACTTATTACGACTGAATTGGAAGACAATATGGAACAGCCAATTATCTCCGGTATCGCATTTAACCGTGACGAAGCAAAATTAACTATTTTAGGCGTGCCTGACGAACCAGGTATTGCTTCTAAAATTTTGTGCCCGATTGGTGATGCCAATGTTGAAGTGGATATGATTATCCAGAACGTTGAAGAAGATGGTACAACTGATTTCACTTTTACTGTGAACCGTGGCGAATTAAATAAAGCCAAAGCTATTCTTGAAGCAACTGCTCAAGAAATTGGTGCACGTGAAGTTGCGACCCGTTCAGATATCGTAAAAGTATCGATCGTAGGTGTCGGTATGCGTTCACATGCCGGTGTAGCGAGCAAAATGTTTACAGCATTGGCAGATGAAGGTATTAACATCCTGATGATCTCGACGTCTGAAATCAAGATTTCTGTGATCATTGAAGAAAATTATCTTGAACTTGCGGTTCGTTCATTGCATACCGCATTCGGTTTAGACCGTGAACAAGGCGAATCTAGCGCACGTGCTTAAGCGTTAAGATAGAATATTGTCATTGTTTGACAGTATTTTATAAAAGTCTACAAAAATGCAGAGCCACTATAGTTTTTTTTATAGTGGCTCTGTTATATTAAGCCTGAGGATTTTTAACCAGCTGAGATAGATTAAAATCTTTCACCCAGATGACAGAATTTCTATCCAGATCTTATTTTGTAATTTTTGGTTGTGCTTTTTGTTTTACATTCAATAGATTGCAGGTTTTGCATTTTGCAAGGAGAAAAACATGCTGATTCTGACTCGACGCGTCGGGGAAACTTTAATGATTGGTGATCAAGTCAGTGTGACTGTGCTTGGTGTAAAAGGTAACCAGGTTCGTATCGGGGTAAATGCTCCGAAAGAAGTCTCTGTGCACCGTGAAGAGATTTACCAGCGTATCCAGCATGAACGTGCAATGCATGAACATCTTCAACATATCGATCAAGATTACCAACCTTCTTATGAAGATGACAGCCAGACACAAAATAACTTTAACCGTTAATGTTTGTGCGAAGAATAAAGCGGCTTTTGAGCCGCTTTAAATTTGTCTAAATTTTATACAAAAATATTAAATACTTAGATAATTTAAAATAAAACTTAAAGTTCTGCACCCTGCTGTAATGCTGCAATCACCTTTTTTACCGGCCCAAAACTGCGACGATGCTCATCAATCACGCCATGTAAGGCAATCGCTTCAAAATGTGCCTTGGTCGGATAACCCTTGTGCTTGGCAAAGCCAAATTGCGGATGCTTCTGGTCCATCTCGATCATCTGATGATCACGGGTTACTTTCGCCAGAATACTGGCTGCTGAAATTTCAGCATGCAGTGCATCACCACCCACCACGGCATCACAGCTCATAGCAAGGCCCTGTGGAATCTTGTTGCCATCGACCAATACATGCTCAGGCTGAACTGGCAAAGCTTCTACAGCACGGCGCATGGCCAGCAAAGAAGCTTGCAAAATATTATGTTCATCAATCTCTGCCGCAGAAGCCTCAGCAATGGCCCATGCCAGCGCTTTTTCCTGAATCTCGATAAAAAGTTTTTCACGCTTCTTTTCAGTGAGTTTTTTAGAATCATTTAAACCCTCAACCGGGTTGTTCGGATCCAAAATAACTGCCGCAGCGACGACTGAACCGACTAATGGCCCACGCCCTGCTTCATCTACACCAGCAATCTTCATGTCTATTTTTCCATAAAAAATAGGCTGAACCAGTCAGCCTATTTCAATTTAATCTTGGCTTAGTTTACAGCTTCAGCCACACAAGCGTTAATGGTTTTTGCAACCACATTGCCGACAATCGTCGCACGTGCTGCCGGGTCAATTGCTGCAGTCGCCAAATCTACCGCTGTTACACTTTGTGGCGCTTTTTCACTGACACAGCCACAAATTTCAGTCTGGATATTCTGCTTTTGGGTCGTAGTCATTAGACGTGTAGCTGTTTGCCATGCTGGAATATTATTCAGCTCAGTCGTACATTTTGCATTGATCGCGATTTTAAGCGCAGCCCCACCCAGCTGTTGAGTCGTGGTTTGCGTTTCAGGGCTGCCTGTTGTTGCACAAGCCGATAAAACCAAAGTAAGCGGAGCAAGTGCAGCCAATAATTTTTTCACAGATCTGTTCCTTGTTTATTCATATATGAAGCGTGACGCTATTGTGCCGAAATTCACCTGAATAAGAAATCTATAAATCATCCTGAATGTTTAATCTGCACCCAGCCATTTCAATGGATGTTGCATGAAAGCCATCATAGCGTTGCAGATTTGGAATTGCTGGGCTGATTCGCCCTTTGCTAAGGTGCATCCATCTTTGAGGGCAATCGAAAATCACATGGAAAAAGTACAATATTACACGCGCACGGCACAATGGTTGCACTGGATCATGGCAGTTATCTTTATTGCGGCCTGGCTGATTGGTTTTTATAGTGGGAATTTTTTAAGTTATGAGGTCGATGGCAGCTTTAAAGGCGATGTCATCACCCTGCATAAAAATATCGCCACCACCATTATTTTCCTGTTGGTTGTGCGAATTTTCTGGCGTTATACCCATCCTGCCCCTGAACTACCGGACACTATGTCACCCCGGATGAAAACTTTGGCACATGCAGGTCATCTGGCTTTGTATTTTATGCTGATTGCTCTACCTGTCACCGGCTGTTTATATAGCTGGAGTCTGGGCTATCCAGCACCAGTGCTATATTTATTTAACCTGCCGGCACTGATTGCAGAAAATCCGGCTGTAACCGCGATCGTAAAACCCCTGCATATCTGGCTTTCCTGGGCAGTTGGCTTACTTTTAGTTGGACATATTTTCGCAGCACTGAAACATCATTTTATCGATAAAGATCATGTACTCAACAGCATGACCCGACAATCCAAATCTTCTAAAAAGTAATCTGCAAAACCACACTCAATCAGCTTTCATTGCAAAGCTGATTTTATTTTAAGAACTCGGTCATGCAGCCTTTCAGACTGTTTGCAATAGCCTGTTGCGTGAGTTTTGACTTTACTTCTTCATCCAGAGTCGCTTTCAGTAAAGTGCTTGCCGGAATATCCTTGAGTGAATGCTCACCTACACATGAACAGACATTCTGTTCAAGTTCAGCTTTATTTTTGTCCTGCATAAAATAGGTCGAGGCAGTCCAGAATTTAGATGCTTTCAATTCTTTTGCACATTGGTATTCAATCACGGGTTTTAAAGTACGCTGTGTCAAAGTCATATCCGCATTTGAGCAAGCAGATATCAACACGCTACTGATGAGCAGAATTATATTTTTCAATTTCATATCCATCTATAAAAACAAAGGCAGAGCGAACCCTGCCTTTTATTTAAAAACTTAAACCAGGGCACGGATCTGGTTGATCCATTGCTCTTTTTCAGTATCGGTAATAAAAGAGGCTTCAAATGAGTTAATGGCCAACTGCTTGAGTTCCTCATTGCTTAAATCCAGTGCTTCAGCAATGGCAATAAAATTGTCATTCATATAACCACCAAAATAAGATGGATCATCTGAATTGACTGTAACGTGCACGCCTTGTTGCAAGAGGCGACGGATATTATGCTGCTGCATATCATCCACGACGCAGAGTTTCAGGTTTGACAATGGGCAAACTGTCAGTGGCATCTTTTCTGCGATCAGGCGCTGCATTAACTCCGGATCTTCTTCCGAACGCACCCCATGATCAATACGATTCACTTTCAGCAAATCTAAAGCTTCCCAGACATAAGCTGCCGGACCTTCCTCACCTGCATGTGCTACAACCAAGAAACCTGCTTCACGCGCTTTAGCAAAGACACGTTCAAACTTTGAAGGTGGATGCCCGACTTCACTTGAATCCAGACCGACCGCAATAATCTGGTCTTTATAAGGTAAGGCCTGTTCCAGTGTTGCAAAAGCAGCCTCTTCACTTAAATGACGCAAGAAACACATAATCAGATGTGAACTGATGCCAAGTTTAGCTTTGGCATCATCACAGGCTTTTTGCAAGCCGTTGATCACGGTTGAAAAAGCAACGCCACGGTCGGTATGGGTTTGTGGATCAAAGAACATTTCAGTATGCACGACCCGGTCTTCAGCACATTTTTCAAAATACGCCCAAGCCAGATCATAAAAATCCTGTTCATGAATCAATACAGCTGCACCAGCATAATAAATATCCAGGAACGACTGAAGATTATGAAAGTTATACGCCTGTTTAACTTCTTCAACAGATTTATACGGGATGGCAATTTTATTACGCTGAGCGATCGCAAACATTAGCTCAGGCTCAAAAGTGCCCTCAATATGAACATGAAGCTCAGCTTTTGGCAAAGCTCGAATCAACTCAAGACGGTTCATCGCTTCTCCTCATGAAACCTAAAATAATAAAAAAAGGGTGCAAACTGAGTTTACACCCTTTCCAAATCTAGAAAAATTAGCCGCCAAATAGTGCGAATTTAAGCGTCCATAGTACTGCAATAATCCAGACCATATACGGTACAGTTGATGCCTTACCGGTTAACAATTTGATCAGTGCATAGCTAATGAAGCCCATCGCAATACCATCCGCAATCGAATAGGTAAATGGCATAAATACAATGGTTAAAAATGCAGGGACTGCTTCTGTAATATCTTCCCAGTCAATATGCACGATACCTTGAATCATTAAGACACCGACAAATAACAGCGCTGGTGCGGTTGCAAAGCTTGGTACAGACTGTGCCAATGGTGCAAGGAATAAACAGGCAACAAACAGCAATCCGACTACAACAGCAGTTAGACCTGTACGGCCACCGGCTGCTACGCCCGCAGAAGATTCAATGTATGGTGTAGTCGATGAGGTACCTAAAGCTGCACCTGCAACAATTGCAGAAGAATCAGCAAATAATGCTTTCTTTAAGCGTGGCAGTTTGCCATCTTTCAACAAGCCTGCACGGTGTGAAACACCAACCAGCGTACCGGTTGAGTCGAACAAATCGACCAGGAAGAAGACAAAAATCACCCCGATTAAGCTGGCAGTGAACAGACCTTCAAAGCTCATTTGCATAAATGTTGGTGCAATCGATGGCACTGCGCCAACCACACCTTTAAACTCACTCAGCCCCAATGCTGCTGAAATACCGGTTAACACCAAAATACTGATGATGATCGCACCACGCACTTTAAAGTGATGCATTACAACGACTAGAAGGAAACCAAATAATGCAAGCAAAACCGATGGTTGCTTTAAATCACCCAAACCTACCAACGTAGCGGGATTATCGACAATCAGGCCGGCATTTTTCAAAGCAATCAGCGCCAGGAATAAGCCAATACCACCACCGATGGCCAGTTTCAGCGACATTGGAATCGCATTGACAATGGCTTCACGGATTTTGAACATGCTGATCGCAATAAACACAAGACCCGAGATAAACACAGCCCCAAGTGCTGTTTGCCAAGGCACACCCATTCCCAAACATACGGAATAGGTAAAGAAGGCATTCAAGCCCATGCCTGGTGCAAGTGCAATTGGATAATTTGCAATCAAGCCCATGACTAAACAGCCAATCGCGGCTGCAAGACAGGTTGCTACAAAGACAGCCCCATGATCCATCCCCGTTTCGGACAAAATCATTGGGTTGACAATAATGATGTAACACATCGTTAAGAATGTAGTTACACCGGCAAGAACTTCTGTACGGAAACTGGTTTTGTTTTCACTCAGTTTAAACAGACGTTCAAGCATACTTTCTGAAGATGGATTAGGAGTCGTCATGACCTAGCCCCTATTGAGTAAACTTAATGCTTTAAGCAAGCCGTCAAATAAATGAAACTTTATAAAAAAATTCATCAATTTTAAGGATGTGTTAGCAACGAATATGCCAGCATAGCCATTTGACGGGTTAAAATGTTGGAACAGCTTACAGCCCCGGGGCTATGCTATAAAAACCCAAAAAAATCTAAACAAAAAAGCTGCATAACTTTTATGCAGCTTTATTTTCTTGATTTAAATCAAATGCTTCACAAGATGAATTCTGCTTCATCCTGATCGTTGGCAAATTATAACACATTGATTTCTTATTGCTTATTTGATTTTACACTTTATTAGAAATTAATATATTCAAGATGAATATTTAAAAAATTTTATTATATTTATTATTGATTTAATTTTATTAATTCGACCCAATTGGCGGGAGGAAGATAGTACAACCTGCTTAATGTCGATGTCGATTGGATTCCAGCAATTTGCTTGAATCACGTCCATCGTTCAAGACATGACGGATCTTTTCATATTTTCTGATTTCGGACTGTTTATGGACACAAAATCCTAATAAACTGATCATTAAGGCAAAAACAGGGATAGCATATATTTTCATTTTTATTATGCTGCTTTGTAACACTATGCAATTATGTTAACAAAAAACCTAACAAACTTGTGACATAGTTTACATTTAACCCGATAGAAGGCATTTATTCATCCTCTAAATATTAATTTTATGTCGTTTTATTTATTAATACTTAATTAATTTATAATTCTTTTTTCAAAAAATCGACACTATTAAAAATTCTTTTAAACAAAAACTAAATAATTGAATTTAATATATTTTTCAAAATATCTAAAAGAAGTTTATTCAACATTAAAATATGTAGATAAATGAAATCTAACCTATTCAATAGAACTTATTTCGATTTATTTTATCTTCCTTTTCCAAGAATGCTCAACTTTAATTTTTAGAATAAAATGATCTAAATAAAGGAGATTTTGCGAGGGATTTCAAAGCTTTTGGCGATATTTTTATTTTTAATTATCTTGAAGTTTTCATTATGCAGTTCATCCACACTTCACTCATCATAGAGTCAAATCGTTGAACACTATTTAAGAACCTAACCATGATAAAGACATCCCAATATCCGGCATACATATCCTCATACTGGATACTGGGAATCATCTCATTTATGCACTCAGTTGTTCATCACGCTTAAACACCAGTTCTCCTTTGAGTGAACTGTCTGCATCAAAATAATAGCCATCAGTATTAAAAGCTTTTAGCCCCTCTATACGATCAATTTTATTTTCAATCATAAAACGCGCCATGAGACCGCGTGCTTTTTTGGCATAGAAACTAATCACTTTATATTTGCCATTTTTCTGATCCAGAAATACCGGCTTGATAATGTCTGCCTGAATTTTGCACTCGTTGACTGATTTGTAATATTCATCAGAGGCGATATTCACCAGGATTTCAGAATTTGCTGCTGCTAGATCCTGATTAATCAGATCAGTAATGTGATGTGCCCAGAAGTCATATAGGTTATGCCCGCGGGAATTGGCCAATTTGGTTCCCATTTCCAGACGGTACGGCATCATCAAATCCAAGGGACGTAAGAGTCCATATAATCCAGACAACATGCGTAAACGGTCTTGTGCATAGTGCAGATCCTCATGTTTCAAACTATAAGCATCCAGACCTGTATAGACATCGCCTTTAAATGCAAAAATCGCCTGACGGGCATTGGCTAAATTAAAATCTGGCTGCCAGTCATTAAAACGTGCGGTATTTAAACTGGCAATCTTTTCACTGACACTCATTAAGCTGGAAATTTCTGTTGCAGAAAGTGTGCGACAAACTTTGATCAAGTCCTGTGAATGTTCTAATAATCTCGCTTGAGTAAATTGGTCAGTCGGTAATGGAGTATCGTAATCGAGAGTTTTGGCTGGAGAAATTAAAGCGAGCATGGCAACCTGGTCAAAAAATGATTAATTAAACTATATCAGTCTGCTTATTTTAATTCCAATTCATGTTTTTATTCACCATAATCGTTAAAATGCACGATTCTCCTGTTAATCATCGGTTTTTATATGCCCGAGCAAATTTTTCTTCAAGGGCCTGCGGGTCAGATTGAAGTTTTTGTGGATTATCCTCAGGGTGAAGTGAAAGGATTCGCGGTAGTTTGTCACCCCCATCCATTGCAAGGCGGTACACCACAACATAAGGTCCCGGTTTTACTGGCACAAATGTATTTGGAGCGTGGCTGTATTGTGTATCGTCCAAGTTTCCGTGGTTCTGGTCAAAGTGAAGGTATACACGACGAGGGCTTCGGTGAAACGGATGATGTATTAGAACTCATTCGGTTCGCTCGCAACCAGCATATTGCCCTGCCTTTTTATGCAGGCGGTTTTAGTTTTGGTGCGCATGTCATGGCAAAAAGTTATGCAGCCTTACCGGTAGAATTGCAACCAAAGCAAACCATTTTATGTGGTCTGCCGACTGCAACAGTGGCTGGTATTCGTCATTATGTGACGCCCGCCATTAAAGGCGACATTCTGTTCATTCATGGCGAAGCCGATGAAGTAACTTTGCTCTCAGATATTATTGAATGGGCAAAGCCACAACGCCATTTAGTGACTATATTGCCTGGTGCCAACCATTTCTTTACCGGCTATTTAAAGCAATTGCGGATCGCAATGACCCGGTACTTAGCGCTTGGCTAAATAAAAAAACCCATCAGATGATGGGTTTTTTTATTAAAAGACAAAACCGTCTGCAAAAATTTCATACATCACAGCCCGATATTTAGGCTTATCGATGTAACGGATAATTTTTCCGCCCAAGCGGTCTGCAATTTTACGGCTAGCCCAGTTCTCTTCTGCTACCGGATAGCTTAAGACTTGAAGCCCTAATGTATTGAAAGCATAGGCCACAACACAATGCACTACTTCATGTCCATAATGATGACCATGCGCAGTTTCACGGATCCAAATACCGACTTCAGGTATTTCATCATCAAGTCGATGCAAACCACATAGTCCAATAAATTCTTGTGTTTCAATATGACGGATAACAAATACATATTCTTTATGATCGGTCATATTTTCCAGCCAATTTTTCCAGACTGTTGCAAATTCCTTTTCAGATTCTGGTGCATCCCACGCCATAAAACGTGTCAAACTCGGCGTAATTGAAACATAAGCTTCTTCGGCATCGGCTGATTTAAAACAATTCAGGATCAAGCGTTGACTTTGCAGTGTAGGCAAAGCTGATTGATTCTGTTGAATTAGCTCTTCCATTCAAACTCGCTAAAGCTTTCCTGCTCTTTTAGAGAGGTTTCCACTGCTTGTGCAAGCTGATTAAGCAAACTTCTTTCAGTGATACGATCCAGCCAGTCCTGCTCTTCTTCAGGATATGAGGCAATTTCACAGACCAGATGCCCTTGTTTATCTCTGGTTTCGCAACTCACAGATAAAGGCAGCGCATGGTCTTCCACGCTGACGGCAACCTGAGCTCCACTTTGGCTTAAGGTCTGAAAACCATATTTGCCTAATTTTTCGGCAAGTAAATGTGCTACATATTCCTGGGTTTCCTGACCATCCCGTGGTGTTTGGCTCTGAGTATTGGCCATGAATTTTAATTTTCGCATCGCTACTTCCAAATGGCTTTTTTCTTATATGGGTTTAGCATAAGCAATATAAACAAAACAGCCAAGCAAAAGCTTGGCTGTTTCACATAATTTTAAAAATTATTCTGATACTTGAATTGGCAATCCTGCGATTGAGGTCAATTCTGTGAAGGTCGGGAAACTGGTTGCGACCGTTTCAGTACCGACAATCTTGATCTGCTCCGAATTACGCAAACCGGCAATCGAAAAACTCATCGCGATACGGTGATCGTGATGCGATTCAATTTCACCACCCGTAAAGATTGGCGACCAGTCACCAGACTTGCCCTTACCTTCAATGATGATGCCATCGTCCGTTGGGGTACAGTCGATGCCCATGGTTTGAAGACCGTCGGCCATCACTTGAATACGATCCGATTCTTTTACGCGAAGCTCGGCAGCACCGGTCAGGATGGTTTGACCTTCGGCACATGCAGCCGCAATGAATAGCGCCGGGAATTCATCAATTGCCAATGGCACCTGATCTTCCGGCATATGAATGCCTTTTAAGGTACGTGTACCACGGATACGAATATCGGCAATCGGTTCACCGCCTGCAATACGCTCGTTTTCAACTGTAATGTCCGCCCCCATTTGCTTGAGGATTTCAATCACACCAGTACGGGTCGGGTTAATGCCAACTGCTTCAAGGGTCACATCCGAGTTTTCAGTAATGGCCGCACCGACCATAAAGAAAGCAGCAGAAGAAATATCTGAAGGCACCTGAATATTGGTTCCAACCAGCTTTCCGCCACCTTGCAGTGAAATTCGATTACCTTCGGTTTTCACTTCATAACCAAAGGCACGTAGCATACGTTCAGTATGGTCGCGTGTTGGTTCTGGTTCAGTCACCGAAGTTTCACCTTCTGCCCATAGACCTGCAAGTAAAATCCCTGATTTCACCTGAGCAGAGGCCATTGGCAAATCGTACTGAATCCCTTTCAGGTTTTGGTTGCCGGTGATGGATACAGGTGGCGTACCTCGCTCACCAGTGGTCTGAATTTGCGCACCCATTTCACGTAAAGGCTTGGCAATACGCTCCATTGGACGCTTGGATAAAGATGCGTCACCAGTCATGACTGAATCAAATTTCTGTGCTGCTAGCATACCCGACAGCAAACGCATTGAAGTGCCTGAGTTGCCCATATAAATGGCAGACTGCGGCGCTTTTAAGCCTTGCATGCCAACACCATGAATGGTGACTTCACCATTTTTAGGGCCTTCAATGCTGACTCCCATATCACGGAAAGCTTGCAGTGTCGCTAGAGCATCCTCACCTTCCAAAAAGCCGGTCACATGTGTGGTACCTTCTGCAATCGCACCAAACATGATCGAGCGATGTGACACAGATTTGTCACCTGGCACGGTAAATTTACCCTGAAATTTCTTGGCACCCGGCTGAATGGTAAATTGTTGTGTCACTTTATTTTTCTCCATGAAAGGTTTCTTGGCGAGCATATGGTTGAAATGCTGGCGAGCTGCCTGCGCATGACCCAATAAGCCCATCAATGCGTGGGAATCTTCATCTTCAATCAATTTGCGAATAATCGCGAGCTGCTGTTCAAAGCCATCAACAGCATTCAGAACTGCTTTTTTGTTGGCAAAAAAGATGTCATGCCACATTTGTGGATCGCTAGCGGCAATTCGCGAGAAATCCCGGAAGCCACCGGCAGCATAACGAAATATATCTAAATTGTCTTCACGCTTGGCCAATTGCTCAACCAAGTTGAATGCCATGAGATGCGGAAGATGACTGGTATGCGCCAGCACTTCATCGTGCTTGTCGACATCCATACAAATCACTTCGGCTTTCGCCGCTTGCCACAGCTGAATCAGTTTATCGACGGCCCAGTCTGCACTGCTTGGCAGTGGCGTCAAGATCACCTTGTGATTGGCAAATAAATCAACTTTACCTGCATGCACCCCGGTATGCTCGGCACCTGCAATCGGATGGCCCGGTACAAAACCTTCAGGCAGTTCATCGCCAAAAACCGCTTTCGCTGCATCGACCACATTACCTTTGGTACTACCCACATCAGTAATAATGGTATTGGCAGATAAATAAGGCTTGATAGCTTCCAGCACCTTTTGCGTGGCACGTACCGGCAATGCCAGTACCACCAGATCAGCGCCTTTGACCGCCTCTACAGGATCGGCATAGCCTTCGGAAATCAGGCCAAGAGATTTAGCATCTTCCAAAGTCTTTTGTGAACGTGTCGATGCAACAATGTCATTGGCCAAATGCTCGGCTCGAATGACACGCGCCAGACTTGAACCAATCAGTCCAAGCCCGATAAATGCAACTTTTTCAAACAGTGGCTGCGACATGGTTTAAGCTTTTGCCTCTAAACCGAGTACTTTAGCCAATGCGCTCAAGAATTTCGCATTTTCTGCTTCAGTACCAATCGATACCCGAATGTGATTAGAAATACCGACCGGACGCACAATCACCCCTTGCTTGAGCAGACCATTGAAGGTTGCTGATGGGTCTGCCTGTACATCTACCAAGATAAAGTTGGCACGTGAAGGCACATAATTAAGACCCAAAGCCTTAAAGCCAGCTTCAAGTTGCGCCATACCGGCTTTATTCACTTCACGAGAACGCGCGATAAAGTCTTCATCTTTCAGTGCAGCCACCGCAGCGACCATCGCTAAATGGTTGACATTAAATGGTTGACGAATACGGTTCAGGTAATCTGTCACTTCAACTGAAGCCAGAGCAAAACCAACACGTAGTGCAGCCAAACCATAACACTTCGACAAAGTACGGCTAACGATCAGGTTTGGATATTGCGCAAGGAATTTCAAGCTGTTGAAGTTTTCCGGGAAATATTCCACATAGGCTTCATCCAGAACCACAATCACATTGGCAGGAACTTTTTGCATGAAAGCTTCAAATTCAGCTTCTTCGAACCAAGTTCCAGTTGGGTTGTTCGGGTTTGCAATGAAGACGAGTTTGGTATTGTCCTGAATGGCAGCCGCCATTGCTTCCAAGTCATGCGAGAAGCCTTTTGCTGGTACTTCGATCGCTTGTGCATTAATGGCTTGAGTCACCAATGCATAAACTGCAAAGGCATGCTGGCTATACACCACCGAATCATTTTCTGAAACGAATGCGCGGGCAAACATTTCCAGTAAGTCGTTTGAACCATTCCCCAAGGTAATCTGATCGTGATTAAAACCAAACTGGGTTTTGATCTGATCTTTCAGGATAAAACCACCACCATCTGGATAACGGCCAATTTCAGCAATTTCCGCAGCGACCGCTTCTTTGACTTTATCTGAACAACCCAGCGGGTTTTCATTTGAAGCCAGTTTGACGATATCGGTAAGACCCAACTCGCGCTCAAGTTCACTGATTGGCTTACCCGGTTGATATGGCTTTAATTTTGAGATGCCTGAATTGGCTGGAACAAACGACATTTTAGACTACCAATTTTAAGTATAAAACAGTGGTCAGCACCCTCGCCCTGACCACGGATAGCTGACTTAAAGTACAGCTGCAGGATATGAACCAAGCACGCGAACTTCTTTCACCAAAGGACGAATTTCTTCAATGGCTGCTTTCACGTGTTCCTGCTCAATATGGCCTTCAAAATCAATGAAGAACACATAAGCCCATTTTTCAGGAAGTGCAGGACGGGTTTCAATGCTGGTCAGACTGATATTGTGCTTGGCAAACGGCGCCAGAATTTCCAGCAAAGCCCCGGCACGATCATGTGCTGAGATTAGTAATGAAGTCTTGTCATTACCACTTTGTGGCACTTTTTCACGGCCAATCACCAGGAAGCGTGTGGTATTTTCCGGATTGTCCTCAATATTGCTGTGCATGATTTCGAGATCATAAATGCTCGCAGCAATTTCAGAGGCAATTGCAGCAGAATGCCATTCATTACGAATACGGCGTGCTGCTTCCGCATTGGAACTTAAAGCGACACGTTCCACACCTGGATAATGCGCATCCAGCCACTTACGGCACTGTGCCAAAGTCTGCTGATGCGCATAAATCTGTTTGATGCTGTCTTTACGGGTATTTTCAGAAATCAGGAACTGATGGTGAATCGGTAATTCAACTTCGCCAATCACATTCAGGTTCGAGGTTTTGAAACAGTCCAACGTATGGTTGACCACGCCTTCAGAGGAATTTTCTACCGGTACCAGACCATAATGGGCACTGCCCGCTTCCACATCACGGAAAACTTCATCAATGGTCGGTAAAGGACGAACCACAGCATCATGACCAAAGTGCTTGAGTACCGCAGAATGGGTATAAGTCCCGACTGGGCCAAGGAAAGCAATGCTTTGCGGAGCTTCAAGTGCCAGACAGGCCGACATGATTTCACGGAACAGACGTGCTATGGTGGTATCAGACAATGGCCCTTCATTACGTTCCATGACATTACGCAAAACCTGAGCTTCACGTTCTGGACGGTAAAACAGCGGATTCTCTTCTGAGGCAAACTTTGCTTTTGCCACAGCTTCAGCCAAACGTGCCCGACGGTTAATCAATTGCTGAATTTGCTGATCAACAGAATCGATATCTTCACGAATTTTTACCAAATCAAGAGAAGTCGTGGTGTTTTGATCGTCGTTGATCATTGTTCTGTCGCCCTTCATAAACCTTATCTGTTCAGTATAACAATAGTGAGCTTTCAAAGGTTACGCAATATGACATTGGTAGATTAAGTCTTAAAAACATACAGTTGATTTTAACCGTTTATCGCTTTTAGTCATATCTGGTAACATTTACTTCAGCTTTTCTGCTTGATTTACATTATTAAATTGTAAACTTTGCCTGTCTATATTAACTGATTTTAAGGAAGATGAAATATCACTATTTCTTAATCTATATAGCGGTTTTAAGCATAAGAAAATTAAAATAATTGCTTTGCAAACGTCATTTTTGAACCATTCATATCTAAGATAGATTTCACAATAAAATGCACACTCTGCAATCCCATTTTTATCGACTTCTCTTTGATTTCACTTATTTTTTTACATTAAATCACTACTCAATTACAAAGCAGAGACGATTTTTTAACCAATCATAGATAGTCTAACTTAAAACAAGCGTTTGGGTGTCAGTCATGCCAAAAAGAATAGCTGTACTTTTGACGAATAATTTTGAAGATCAGGAATATCTTGAACCCGTTGCAGCCTTGCTGGAAGCAAAGCATAGCATCTGTAATATTGAGTTTAATGCAGGAAAAGTGGTCTATGGTCTGCATGGCTGTTCTGCAGTGACGATTGACCGGGACATCGAACAAATCAGTATTGATGATTTTGATGCCTTGCTGATTCCTGGCGGTGAATCTGCAGTTTCTTTATCTACCGATATGCGGGTGCTGCAATTTATCCAGGCTTTTAATCAAGCCAAGAAAACCATCTTTAGTTTATGTGATGTATCATTATTACTGTGTGAAGCAGATGTGCTGAAAAATCGAATTATTACCAGTATTCGCGCGCATGCCAGTCGCGTACAACGTGCCGGTGGAACGTATTATGATGCAGAACTGGTGAATGACAATAATCAGTTGATTTCATCGCGTCTACCCAATGATTTACCCATTTTTATTCATGAATGTTTGGATGTCTTAAAATCATAAAGTCTTAAAAAATATTTCCCATCTTGGCTATGTTCTCCCCCTATAAAAAAAGAGTCCTTCGGGACTCTTTTTTTATGAGTGAGCTATTAACGTCCTAACAGACCGCGGGCCACTATCTCTTTCATGATTTCATTAGTACCACCATAAATCCGCTGAATCCGCGCATCAACGAAGAAACGTGAAATTGGATATTCAGTCATATAGCCATAACCCCCAAATAATTGCAGGAGATTGTCCGCGATTTTCATCTGCATATCGGTAGAAAAACTTTTCAATGCCGCTGCAGTTTCTACATCCAGCTTCCCTTGCATATAAAGCTCAAGATTCTGGTTATAAAATGCTGCAGTTGCCAATTCATCAATTTTCGCTTGCGCCAACACAAAACGAGTATTCTGGAATTGACCGATCGCCTGACCAAAAGCCTGACGCTCTTTCACATATTGTGTGGTCACATCGATCGAGCCACGAATGGCGCCTAGAGCGGTGGCAGCAATGGCGGTACGCTCACGCGGCAATTCCTGCATCAGGTAAGCAAATCCCTGTCCCGGCTGACCCAGTAATTGCTCCTTTGGCACTTTGACATTGTCGAAGAACAGTTCAGACGTATCCTGAGCATGCAGACCAATCTTGTCCAAATTGGTGCCTTTTTTAAAGCCTTCCAGATGGGTATCGACCAGCAACAATGAAACGCCTTTGGCACGGGCTTGCGGATCGGTTTTGACGGCAAGCACCACTAAGTCAGCATGCTGACCATTGGAAATGAAGGTTTTTGAGCCATTTAACAGATAATATTCATCCTGCAAGATGGCACTAGTACGCATGGCTTGCAAATCTGAACCTGCACCTGGCTCGGTCATGCCAATCGCACCGACCACTTCACCGGTGACCATTTTTGGTAACCAGTATTTTTTCTGTTCTTCAGTACCAATATGCAGGATATACGGTGCTGCAATATCGGAATGACAAGACAGACCTGTGGCAATGGCACTGTATCCGGCACGTGCAGATTCTTCGATCAGCATCAAGGAATAATCGGTCGGCACCCCATAGCCACCATATTCTTCTGGAACATCGACACACAAGAAGCCATTTTCACCGAGTGCATTCCAGACTGAACGCGGCATCAGACCTTCACGTTCCCACTGGTCGTAGTACGGTGCGACATGTTCGTTCATAAAGCGTTTAAAATTATCGCGGAATAATTCTAGATCGGCATCGTAGGCAAGCATTCTATTGTCCTTGTTGTTTATCATTTTAGTTTCCTTTTCACAGACTATCGACTTTCCTGCTCCCTGTCATGTGCCGGCATTCATCTTTTTACTAACTTCATAGTCAATAAAAAAGGGAAGCCGAAGCTTCCCTTTTAGACATGAAAGACAGACTCAAAATTAGTGAGCGTTATTGCCTTCTTGTGCCATTTTTTCGTCAATTTCTGCAGGATTTGCTAAAGCATAGTTCAGCTTGTCCATATCTAACTGGCCCACCCATTTCGCAACCACTAAAGTCGCCAAAGAGTTACCGACCAGATTGGTCAAGGCACGAGCTTCAGACATGAAACGATCGATACCGAGAATCAATGCCAGACCTGCAACAGGAATATTCCCTACAGCAGCCAAAGTTGCCGCCATCACAATAAAGCCTGAACCAGTCACGCCTGCCGCACCCTTAGATGAGATCAGAAGTACCAGAAGCAGGGTAATTTGATGAGACAAGTCAAGTTGCGTATTGGTTGCTTGCGCAATAAAGATTGCAGCCATCGTCAAGTAAATCGACGTACCATCCAGGTTAAATGAATAACCAGTTGGAATCACCAGACCTACCACCGACTTCTCTGCACCGGCAAGTTCCAGTTTCTTCAACATACGTGGCAGTACTGATTCTGAAGATGACGTCCCCAGTACAATCAGAAGTTCTTCGCGAATCAGGCGGATCATCTTCATGATGCTGAACCCTGCGAAACGCGCAATTGAGCCTAATACGATGAAAATAAACAGTACGCAGGTAACATAGAAACAAATGATCAACTGTGCCAGCTGAGCAAGAGAACCAATACCATATTTACCAATTGTAAATGCCATCGCACCAAATGCACCAATTGGAGCAAGTTTCATGATCATATTCACGATATTGAAGAACACATGTGAAATCTGGTCGATGAGTTTCAGGACTGGCTTGCCTTGATCACCTAGCTTATGCAGTGCAAAACCAAAAATGATCGCGAACAATAGAACTTGCAGGATTTCGCCTTCTGCAAATGCGCCCACAACCGTATTTGGAATGATGTTCATCAGGAAGTCGATAGTCGATTGTGACTCACCTGAAGCGACATATTTACTAATGCCACTGGTATCCAGTGAAGCAGGATCAACGTTCATGCCCACACCAGGCTTCACAATGTTAATCACGACCAGACCGATGACCAAAGCAATCGTAGATACGATCTCGAAGTAAAGTAAAGCCACACCACCAGTCTTACCGACTGATTTCATGCTTTCCATACCCGCAATACCGCTCACCACGGTACAGAAAATCACAGGCGCGATGATCATTTTAATCAGACGGATAAATGCATCACCAAGCGGTTTGAGCTGTTCGCCCAAGCCAGGGACATGTTGTTCTACGCCATTGATAATTTGCGTACCACTAGGCGAAAAATGCCCGACCAGAATACCTGCAATAATGGCCACAATCACTTGAAAATACAGTGACTTATAGATTGGTTGTTTCGCCATAATAAATCTACTTGAACGATATCAAAAATAAGAAAGACCATTTTGAGGAATACACTGACCTATTCATCCCTTCTCGAATGAACTTGATCAAGTCTCAATAGGCTCAAGAGAATGTTCAAAATGATAATCAGCCATGCATTGAATCTGACACTCAAGTATCAGACCAAAGTATTAAATGGGAGAAAGAGATTAAGAAAAATTAAACAGACTCTAAAAATTGCCTAAATTTTACCGAATATTCAGACTAAATGCGCATAACTTATTAGGCAGTTGCTTATGTTTTAATCAGAATAGATTAGACATTAGTCGATAATCAGATTTAACTGATTGTTTTACGTATACTGAAAGGTTTATGGATTTCCATCATCTCCCTTGACATTAATATTTTCTGCAAGCTGTAAAAAGTTATGAATACCAAAAGAAATATTTATAAAGATTTCGAACATCCCTTTGCCCAATATGTACGCATTGTGGGTAAAGGGAAAAATGGCGCCCGCTCCCTCAGCTATGATGAAGCCTATCAAGCCTTCAGTATGATTTTGAAAAATGAAGTGCTGGATGTGCAGTTAGGTGCATTCTTGATGTTATTGCGGGTCAAGGAAGAATCTGTAGATGAGTTGGCGGGTTTTGTACAGGCGACACGTGACCAGCTGAGTTTCAAAAAACTGGATGTCGATCTGGACTGGTCTTCATATGCGGGCAAGCGCAAGCATTATCCATGGTTTATTCTGGCAGCCCTGACACTGGCCAAGCATGGTTATAATATTGTGATGCATGGTGCCTCGGGCCATACCATGAACCGCGTTTACACCGAAGAGGTGCTGACTTACTTAGGCTATCCAATCTGTCAAAATGATGCCGAGGTTGAACAGCAACTTCTACAACAGCATTTTGCTTACATACCGTTAGAAGTAATTTCTCCGATTCTTGCAGACTTGATTGCGCTGCGTAATGTCATGGGCTTACGCTCCCCAATTCATACCCTGGCGCGTCTGATCAATCCCTTTAATGCCAAAGCGACCCTGCAAGCCATTTTCCATCCAGCATATCGTGGTTCGCATCAGCAAGCAGCTTTCCGCTTGGGCTATAAAAATAGTGCCGTGATTAAAGGTGAAGGGGGCGAATTCGAGCGTAATCCGGATGCCAAAACGCTCATCTGTGGCATTAAAGATGGCCTGCTCTATGAGCATGAATTGCCAAAGCTCACTGACAACCGCAGTCCAATTGAAGAAGAACTGGATCTGGCGCTATTTAAGGCTGTCTGGGACGGTCAGCAAAGCCATGATTATGGCGAGATTGCAGTGATAGAAACTATGGGCATTGCGCTATATACCATGGGCGTGTGTGACAGCTTTGAAGCTGCGATGCAAAAAGCCAAAATCTTATGGGCGAATCGCCACACGGTTTAATCTTGTGCAAAAGAAAAAAGCATTGTTCAGTGAATGAACAATGCTTTTTTTAATTGTATTGCTATTGGCTGGGAATTAAGCCTTAAACAAAACGAATCGGCTTGAATTCAGGTTCATTCTTGTGATGATCATCATCACACTCTTCACCCTCTTCTTTAGTACCGCGATCGATATAACCGCTGCGCTCATTTTCAGGCAGGTTTTTCATTTCCCAGGCATACACTGCCTGCATACAGGTCTGACGTTGTTCTGGTGTCAAGGCTACACCGTTTGGCCACTTTCCAATTTCGACTGCTGTTCTTAGGCGTTCAACAATCTCAGGATTGAGTACGGCAAGCATTTGTTCAATATTCATGATTTAATCCTGCTTAAAATAATCAAAGTCCTGATTCCACCCCAGTTTGGTTCGACAGGCATTATAAAAGTCATAACCCGGTGGATGCAGAAGATTCAGTTTAAAGGGATGCTTGCGAATATGGAGGCTATCACCCACATTCAAAGACACACTGTGTTGTCCATCCGCACTAACCATCGGCAGTACGCGATTTTCACGAATCAGTAATTTAATTTCACTATGTCCACCGACCACAATCGGGCGTGAAGACAAGGTATGCGGATGCATCGGTACCAAGGCAATCGCATCCATACTTGGATGTACAATCGGGCCACCACCAGAAAGCGCATAAGCCGTAGAACCAGTCGGCGTAGAGACTATCAGGCCATCGCTGTGCTGACGATAGACATATTGTCCATCAATATTCAGTTCAAAATCGATCATATGTACCGATTTCCCTGAATGTAGCACCACATCATTTAGAGCAATGGCATCGTAAATCACTTCACCTTTGGAGCGAATTTCAACTTCGAGTAAAAAACGTCGCTCAGTCTGAAAGTCACCTTTTAATACCTGATCCAGCTTGAAGATCACTTCGGTCGGCTTGATATCCGTTAAAAACCCTAGACGACCACGGTTAACCCCGATCACCGGGGTATTGTACTTGACCAAGGCGCGTGCTGCATGTAATAGCGAGCCGTCACCGCCCACGACAATCACCAGATCCACCACCTCACCCAATAAGGCACGACTGACGGTTTGGGTATTTTGATAGGGAACAAGTTCAGCTGTCGCTGCATCAAAAACTGGGTGTAGGCCTAAATTGAGAAGATGATCGTGAATAAGGCATAAGGTTTCAACCACCGACGATTTATCAGGACGTCCTATTAACCCGATATTTCGAAAGGTCTTATGGGAAATTTGCACCAGTGTCGTCGCTCCGCTACGAATCCTGCTTATCATAACATTAAGCTATACCTGGATGACAATTTATAACAGTGCTTCATAGGTAGGAAATTATTTGAAATATATTCGAATTAAGGAGAAATTGTGGGGTTTCATTTTAATTTTAAGCGCATTTCTTGATTAAATATTGCAAAATAATGAAAAGCTTCGCATGATTAGCACAATTTCACAGGATCTTATAAGTATTTATGAAATCTGAACGTGGCATGGGGTTTCTTGCCTTAATTTTTTCTATTATTGTCATTTCTATCTTTGTAGCATTTAGTATCTATTTGATTAGATTAGACAATATTGTACGCGACAAGTTTGAAGGTCAGCGCTGGGATATTCCGGCCAAGGTCTTCGCACGTCCGATGGAAGTGTACGTGAATGCCCCAGTCAGCCTGCAGGATTTCCAACAAGAATTAAAATTACTCGGTTATAAAAATTCGGATAGTTATACTAAATCAGGCAACTTTGTCACCACGGGTAATACCCTGTATGTGCATACACGCGGCTTTGATTTTGGTGACCGGGTTGAACCGGAACAGATATTGAAAGTCAGTTTCAGCGGTGAACAGATTGCAGAAGTCAGCGCGACCAAACCGTCTTCAAGCGGGATTGCACGTTTAGAACCTTTATTAATAGGCGGGATTTATCCGCAGCATAATGAAGACCGTGTGCTGATCAAGCTAAATAAAGTGCCTAAGCCCTTGATCGAAGCGCTGATCGCGACCGAAGACCGTAAATTCTATGAACATCATGGGGTTTCACCGCGTGGTATTGCACGTGCCGTGGTCAGCAATATTACCGGTGGTAAACGTCAGGGTGGCTCAACCTTGACCCAGCAATTGGTTAAAAATTTCTATTTGACCCCGGAGCGCACCTTAAAACGTAAAGTAAATGAAGCCTTTATGGCGATGCTGATTGAATTGCATTATGACAAGAATGAAATTCTAGAAGCTTATCTGAATGAGGTGAATCTGGGCCAGAATGGTAACTACTCCATTAATGGTTATGGTCTGGCATCGCAGTTTTATTTTGGCCTGCCACTGCGTGAACTGAATATTTCCCAGCAAGCATTTTTGGTGGGTTTAGTCCAAGGCCCGAGTCTATACAATCCATGGCGCAATCCTGAAAGTGCGAAAAAACGCCGTGATATCGTCCTGAATAATATGCTGGTGATGGGCTATCTGACTCAGGAACAATATGAAAAAGAAACCGCACGTCCGTTAAATGTCATTTCAAAACCGACTTTAGGCCCTGCCCGCTTCCCGGATTTTCTGGATATCGTACGTCGTCAATTACGCACAGATTATCAGGAAACCGATCTGACCAATCAGGGTCTGCGAATTTTCACCACTTTAGATCCTTTAGCCCAAACCCGAATTCAGGACAGTTTTAAAGAAACGGTGGCGCGTTTAAGCAAATCCAATCCGGGTCGCCTGAAAGATTTACAGGGCGCAGTATTAGTATCGCATCCGGAAAATGGCGAACTGGTGGCCGCAGTGGGTTCTACTCAAGATTTTACCGGCTTTAACCGTGCAGTCGATGCCAAACGTCAAGTCGGATCCCTGTTAAAGCCTGTGATCTACCTGAGTGCACTGGAATCGAACCGTTATCATTGGGCGAGCCCCATTGAAGACAGTGAAATCAGCATTAAGAGTGACGGCAAAACCTGGACACCGAAAAACTATAGTGGTCGTGGACATGGGGTCATTCCAATGTCGCAGGCATTATCGCAATCTTATAACCTGTCCACTGTGCGTTTAGCACAAGAATTTGGCCTGTCTACCTTTATTAATCATCTGAAAAAATTTGGTGTAACTTCAGATATTCCATCTTATCCGTCGATTTACTTGGGTGCGGTAGATATGTCCCCGATGGAAGTGATGAATATTTACGGCAACTTTGCTACAGGCGGCTTTAAATACCCAACCAAAGCGATTCGCTCTGTGGTGGATGCCAACGGCCGCTCTCTGGATCGTTATAGCCTGAGTGTGCAACCGACCATTGATCCGGCTTCTGCTTATGCTCTAAATTATGGCTTACAACAGGTGATGTCGAATGGTACAGGTCGTGCAGCCTATAACAGCTTACCACGTAGTCTGAATCTTGCCGGCAAATCCGGTACCACGAATGACAGCCGTGACTCATGGTTTGCCGGATACTCAGGTAATTATATGACCGTGGTTTGGCTCGGTCTGGATGACAACAAAGTCACTGGCTTGACCGGTTCTTCAGGTGCCCTGCCCGTGTGGACCAATGTCATGAAACAACTACGCCAAAAACCGGTGAATTTGCCACAGCCGAATGAAATCGAATGGCATTGGCTGGATCGTTATACCGGTCATTTATCGGCACAAGGCTGTGAAGGCGCCATGTATATCCCGATTTCGCGTCATGCCCTGCCAAATCAGGCAACTGCCTGCGGCATCTCGCATTATGCGACGGAACCTTATGATATTGATTCAGAACCTGAGCCATCTGATGCTGAACAGGATGATATGAGTCGCTATATACAAGAAAGTGAAACAGAAATAGAACGCGATCTTGAGAGCGAAACCCGTATTATCGCCAGTGGAAGTTATAGCCATTAATTGAGTCTATGTTTATGTTAAGAAAAATCCTCCCTGGTTTGCTCATCCTCAGTCTGGTGGGCTGCCAAAGTATCTCTGAGCCAGAAAAGCCAGTTACCCCAGTCAAGCCTGCGACGGAAAAACCTAAGGCAAAAACGCCAGACAGCGTAGTGATTACGCCTTATGACCGTCCTGACATCAAACGTCAGAAAATTGTCATTCCTGAACAGAAGCCGAAAAGCCAAAAGTTTGATGATGGCCGTAATCTGCCGGCTTTCAAGAGTCTGATGCAGCAAACCCAGCAGGCCTATACCAAGCAGCAGTTCGCTCAAGCTGAAGCGTCTGCAACTCAGGCACAGCGACTGGCCCCTCAGGCACCGGAAACCTATTTATACTTGGGTATGATTGCTAACCGTAAAAATCAGCCAGCAAGCGCCGATGCTTTTGCCTTACGTGGCCTGAGTTATGCACAATCTAGTGCCATGAAAAAGCAGCTTTGGCAAGTGCGCCTTAAATCTGCTCAGTTGCGGAAAAATGCCAAAGCGATTCAGCAAGCCCAACAGGCACTGAAAAAGCTTTAAGATAATTTTCCATAGAAACTGACTTACTAATAGAAAGTTTATTTTATAAATAAAGTGTTTAAATATAGCGAATGCCGGCAATGCCATAAGCGTGCTGGCTTTTTGCATACTCAAGCTCATCAGCCTTCATTCCACCCAAAGCAAAAACCGGAATCTGTACCTGCTCTGCCATTTGCTTGAATTGCTCCCAGCCTAGCGCAGGCGTGTCCGGATGCGTTGCGGTCGCCAGTACCGGACTCAGCAAGGCTGCTTCACAACCGATCTGTTCTGCATGCATTAAAGCACTCAGGTCATGACAGGCTGCCAGATAACGATAACCAGATTTCAATTCACCTTGTTTCAAGTCCATCAATTGAATCTGTTTTAGATGAATCGTACGAATCGTCTGCTGCTGCAATTCATTCAGTTGTGACCAAAGCTGCTGATTAATGATTAACTTGGAGAGTTGATCTACCGGATATTGCTGTAATTGCATGATCCGTTCAGGCGTTGCTTCCACGCGCCAATACAACATTTGATCTGTATCTAGACTTGATAAGATATCCAGATCTTCAGCAATCTTGATGCGCTGCGGCCATTGCAGCTTTTGAATTATGGACTGATTGGCTTTCGGAAAATTCAGCTGTCCAAGTTCTTCCCGGCTGTACCAGCGCCAAGGCTGTTTGATTTCAGCCAGTTGCGCAGGCTGTACTGAAGCATGGAAAATATGCAAATTGACGATGAGATCTTCATATTCATGGGAAATAAAATCAGAAGCATGCCAGCGTTCGATATCAACGCCCACCTCTTCAATCACTTCGCGGCGACATGCCTCGACTGGTAATTCGCCCTGTTCAACTTTTCCGCCTGGAAATTCATATTTATTGCCCTGATGCTGCTTGGCCTCACGCCAGCCGACTAGAACCTGATTTTGATAAAATAAAAGCGCAATTGCGACATGAATTGTAGCTTTAGTCATGATGTACAGAACCGGTAAAGTTTTACAGATTGTAAGCAAATTAGAGTTTTTTATAAATTGCTCAATATTTCGTTGACAGATCTATTCGATAATGATTATCATTTAAATCAATCCAAAACACACCACGGAGTCGACGGAATGAACGCCCCATTTAGCCTATTCACCCGTAACAATGATACTCACCATGCCTTGCCAATGCTGCACTCCAACAATCTGTTTGCACTGGGTCGTGAAATCCGGCTCATGCATGCCGGCGAAGAATACCGCTTGCGCCTGACCCGCAACAACCGTCTTATTCTGACCAAATAATTAAAACAATCTAAAATAACAAACGTGGGAAGCAGCAGTATGAATCAGCGCATACTGCTTTTTAATCTTCTAATCATGAGATTTTGCCATCAGGCTCAAAACTCAATGATACTTTAAGCCCCCCCAAATCTGACGGCGCATAATCAATTTTAGCTGCATGCAGTGCCATAATTTTCTGGCAAATGGACAAGCCTAAACCTGAACCCTGAGTTCGCGTACCCAAAGCCCGATAAAAACGTTCACCTAAACGTTCCAGTACATCATTAGCAATCCCCTCTCCTGAGTTTTCAATCAGTAACTGTATCTGATGCTGCTCAACAACCGTTCGGATCTCGACCTGTCCCTGCGGCGGCGTATAACGAATAGCATTGTCGACCAGATTGCGAATACAACTAAAAATCAGTTCTGGATTCGCTTCGATCACAGCATCCTCAAGTTTTAGATTCCAATGAATGTCTTTTTCTTCTGCAAAAGGCTGCAAGGCCTGCAAAGCCTCCTGAACCAGATTCTTAAGATTAATCGTTTGCGTTGCTAATTGCCCTGTTCGCTCCGGATCGAGTCGTGCCAGTAAAAGTAAATTTTCCAGTACCTGCGTACCGCGGTTGACATCATTCTGGATCAACTGTAATGCCTGAGGGAGCTGTGCATCATCTTGATATTTGCGTTTTAAAACCTGTAGCCGCATTTGAATCGCAGACAGTGGCGAACGCAGCTCATGCGAAGCATCTGCAGTAAAACGCTGTTCGGCAGCCAGTGACTTTTCTAGCCGGCCGAGCATGGCATTCAGCTGGCGAATAATCGGTTGCAGTTCAGTGATTTCAGGATCAGGCGTTTTGATAGGACTCAGATCCTGAGCAGTCTTGGAACCGATTGCGCGGGAAATCTTGTTTAATGGCCGTAACTGGCGTCTGATCGCAACACGCAAAATCAGCCATTGCACTAGCCATAAAATGAATAAGATCCCGGCAAAGCCCAATGTGGTTTGCCAGAGCTCATCGAAACGTACTGAAAGCGGTTGTATGATTTTGACCTGAAGGTCGTCATCTTCCGCAGTCAGGATGCGGATAAAACGACCATTCTCATAAGCAAACTGGAAGCCGTTGTTCCGTGCTTTTGGAATGGTATTAATTAATTCATCATCAATCGAAGTAGTCAGTATCTGCTGATCTAGCAACAAGGCATACTGGATATCAAACTGTTCACTGAGTTCATCGACCTGAGCGTCTTTGGTCTGGGTGACATCGCCAAGCAGCAACTCAGAAATCTGCTCCATTAATTCATCATGCAGCTGACTGGCCTGATAACTGGAAATTCCCAATAACAGCAGCCAGGCCAATATTCCAGCCAATATCGAACTGAACAGCGCATGTTTGATCAGTTTGGTTTGCAAGGAAATAGCAGCTGACATAGGTTTATGCCTCAGCCTTATGCATGCGATAGCCCAAGCCACGAATGGTCTTAATCATCTGGCTGCCAATTTTTTTACGCAGCTGATAGATAAATACTTCAATGGCATTACTTTCAATTTCATCACCCCAAGCGTACAGCGATTCTTCCAGTTGTTCACGGGTGACAATATGTTCAGGCTGCTGCATCAGCTTGTATAGAATTTGAAATTCCTTCGCAGTCAGATTCACAGCTTGACCTTCTTTAGTTAGGGTCTTGGCTTGAGTGTCCAGACTGAGATCCTGCCATTGCAGGATATGATTCGGTGTTTGCTGTTTCTGTCTGAGTTGGGCACGAACTCGGGCCGAAAGTTCTTCCAGACTAAAAGGTTTGACCAGATAATCATTCGCGCCTAAATCCAGACCTTCAACCCGGTCATCAATACTGTCTTTGGCCGTAATAAAAATCACCGGCGTATCTTGCTGTTGGCTGCGCAAACTTTTCAAAATCTCGTCTCCAGTGGCATTCGGCAGGCCGCGGTCCAGCAGAATACAGTCATATTGATGTTGCTCAATCGCCAGGATCGCATGATCACCGCGCTCTACCCGATCAATCACATAACCATCCATTTCCAGCCAGGTCTGGATACTGTCTGCCTGAGACTGATCATCTTCTGCCAAAAGAATACGCATACTCTGCTCCGTTTGCTTCCTTGTTCTATCTTGCCCTGAAAAAGTTCCAGACTCAAAAAAACCACATGCTTTTTGGTAACTTGCATGTGGTTTTTTGTTGCCGTGTTCAGATTAAATTCAGCAAATCACGCGATATTAGAAGCGAACCTGATCAACCTCAATTTCAACACGTTTTGCCGGTTTATAATCAATGTCGATTTCACCTGTGATGATTACCGGTGTTTTGGCTGAAATCGGTTTGCCTTGCCAAAGTTCGTCATCAATCTCAACCGTAATGGTGCCTGTACTGTCGCGGAACTGGTATTTTTCATCACCGACTGCTTTCACGACATAACCTTTGAGCTGAACTTTGCTGTCATCTTTCATGGCCAGTGCCTGTTTGACTGTAGTCGATTTAGCAAAAGCGGCCTGATTCACAGCCGTGTCACTACTTGCTATCGTAGCTGTCGCGATAGAACCCATCAATGCAGCTGCCAAAACCGTATTTATCATCATTTTCATCGCAGTTACCTCTTTAAAGTCTTGCCTTGTTTCGATGATGCTATTAAAACAGCCAAAGATGAATTGAATCTTAAGATTGCTTCATTTTCAAAATTAATTTAAGGGCACCACTCTCAGGACTTCTTCAAGCGTGGTCACACCTTCCAGAATCTTGCGCGCCCCGGCAATTCTGAGCGGCTCTACGCCTTCTTTTTTCGCCTGCTGACGCAGCTGGTTCAGGTTAGCATCCGCACCAATCAACTGTTTGGTGGTCAGACTCAGTGGCATAAACTCATAAATCCCGATACGGCCTTTATAGCCGGTATGCCGGCATTCTTCACAGCCTACCGCCTTAAAGACAAATTCCGGTCGCGGCAAAGGATAATCGGCTGCCAGATGCTGCCACTCCTGCTCGTTCAGGAAACTTTCCTGTTTGCAGTGCGGACACAGCTTACGAACCAGACGTTGAGCCAGAACACCCAAGATGGTTGCTGCTGTCAAAAATGGCTGTACGCCCAGATCATGCAGACGGGTCAGACTCGACGGCGCATCATTGGTATGTAAAGTCGATAGAACCAGGTGACCGGTCAATGCTGCCTGAATCGCCATATTGGCAGTGTCCTGATCACGAATTTCTCCAACCATGATAATGTCCGGGTCCTGACGCATTAGTGCTCGCACGCCGTCAGCAAAACCGAGATCAATACCATTATTGACCTGCATCTGGTTAAAGCTAGGTTCCAGCATCTCGATCGGATCTTCAATCGTGCAGACGTTGACCTGTTCAGTCGCCAGCTGCTTCAGAGTTGAATAAAGCGTAGTAGTTTTACCGGAACCGGTCGGACCGGTCACCAGAATAATGCCATGACTATGACTGGTCAGATTGTTCCAGTCATTCAGCAGATGACCTTCAAAACCGAGTTGCTGAAAACTTCTCACCAGCACTTCCGGATCGAAAATACGCATTACCAGTTTTTCACCAAAAGCTGTCGGTAAGGTCGACAGGCGCAGTTCAGTTTCCTGTCCTTTGGGCGTGCGGGTTTTCAGTCGGCCATCCTGTGGCTTACGTTTTTCCGCCACGTTCATTCGGCCCAGAATCTTGATTCGGGAAATGACGGCGGTCAATGTATTGGCCGGCATATTGTAAATCGTATGCAGCACCCCATCAATCCGGAAACGGATCTTGCCGGTGTCTTTACGTGGTTCCATGTGAATATCACTGGCACCTTGTTCAAAGGCAAATTGCAGCACCCAGTCCACCAGTTTGACAATATGCTGGTCATTGGCATCCGGATTCTGGGAATCGCCCAGTTGCAGCAAGGCTTCGACGCCCTTATTTTCCCGGTCATAGGCAGACGATTTTTGTGAACCACTAACTGCACGACTGACTTGATAGTATTCAGTAATATAACGTTGTAATTGTTCTGGATTCAGTAATACCCGTTGTATTTTTTTTGGTACAATATTCTGCTCGAGATTCGACATCCATTCAGTTTTATAAGGCTGATCTGTAGCAATCAGAACTTTGTCTGCCTGAATTTCTACCGCCAGAATACGGTTGCGTAATGCATATTCTTGCGACATGACATGGGTCAATGCCTGTACATCAGCTTTAAGCGGATCAATGATATAGAACATCAATCCGGTTTTTTCTGCCAGCCACTGACATAAACGGTTCAGAGTCAGTGTTGTTTGAGGATGGGACTGATCGACCAGATTAAAATTAGCAATCCACTGTAAAGGGTGCCATTTTAGGTGTTCACGTTGCCGATGAGTGGTTTGTACCAGCATCCGGTCGCGTTCACTGATTTTACCGTCTTTAAAGAGTTGGTCTAGACACCATGCCGTATCAATTTCAAAGTCAAATTTCATTATTATCAGTCCCCAAACTTGCCTCCACTATAACAAGTTTTTGCAGTTTTTCGCATGCTCCCCACCTGTTGAATGTACGTTTCTATTTCAATCTCAAAAAGAAAGTAAATAATGGATTTGATTACTACCGCAACATTTTTGATCTATGCAAACTCTATCTCGTCGCATATATTTTTAAATAATCAACTCTTAGCTTGCTGAGGTCACAGATGGATTTGACTGCGGTTCCCCTGCATGCGCATTCTTTTCATGAACTGCTCACGATACTCACCTCGGCATTAGGCTGCGGCCTATTGATTGGTCTGGAGCGGGAACGGCATAAGCAACGCGAACAGCAACCGAGTTTTGCCGGCTTACGTTCCTTTGCAATCTGTGCTTTATTGGGTGCACTGTGTTTCCTGTTTGGAATCGTGATTGCTGTAATAGGTGCTTTGATCGTGGGTGGCATGGTCATTTTATCTATCAAAAATCAACCAGATGATCCGGGCATTACCACAGAGCTTGCATTTGTGATGACCTATTTTATTGGCGCCATGTGTTTATGGAATATTCCTCTGGCAGCCGGTCTTTCTGTGCTCTTAACCGGTATTTTGATGGCCAAACATACCATGCACAATATTGCCGGAAAATGGATTAAAGAAGCCGAATTCAGGGATGGACTATTATTACTGGCCTTGATTTTGATTGGCTTGCCGCTGACCCCTGATCGCCCTTTTTGGGGAGAAGTGCTTAACCCTTATATTATCTTAAAATTACTGACCTTAATTTTAGTGGTACAAGCTCTGGCGCATATTGCGAAACGCTTTTTTTCGACTAAAAATGCCCTGATGCTGTCCTCCATTGCTTCCGGTTTTGTTTCCAGTACGGCGACCATCGCTCAGTTAGGTTTACAGGTCCGTAAAGGTGAAATGGATGCACGATCGAATGCCGGTGCCGCGCTGATGTCCTGTATCTCGACCATTGTACTGCTATTGATTGTGGTTGGAGGGGTATCATGGAACTGGCTGAAAATCCTGCTTTTGCCCTCTTTAGTTGCCGTAATCCTTCTGGCAGCCTGTGCATTTTTATTATTGCGCAAGGCAAAACCTGCGCCGAGCATGGAATCATCAGACAGCCAGATGTTTAGCTTAAAAGAAGCTGTGATTATTGCAGTCACATTAACATTGATTCAGGCTGGAGTTTACGGACTGGAGGTCTGGCTCGGGGATGCCGGCTTACTGGCCGGGACCTTACTCGCCTCTCTGTTCGAGATTCATGCCGCGATGGCGAGTGTCGTCGTTCAAGGTGATCCCTCCAATATGCGTCTGATTTATGCCCTGCTTTTAGGTCTGGGTGCTCATGCCCTGGCCAAATCAGCCAATGCCGCTTTGACCGGTGGCTGGAAGTTTGTACTTTATTTTGCACCGGTGCAGATTTTACATATGGCGGTGTTGATTGGGGTTTTGTGGTGGAACCTATAATCTAGGAAGGAATATGCTGGATAGCAACAGTTAGCACTTGCTGAGCATGAATTTTGAAATGGATATCAACATTTGCAAACTTCATCCCATATACCCGTTCTTCATCTTCCTGATATGCAGGTCTTGGATCTAAAGATAAGACAGCTTCCAGTTCCTGAATCGTCTGCACAGAAATTTTTCCATTTCCTAGTAATTGTTGCTTTTGCTGCTCCGCTTCATCGCTCCAAATGACGGTTTTACGTGGTGGTTCATCCTGTGCATAACCGCTTTGTGCTTCAATGATGGCATCCGAATATTGAATATAAGGTTTGATATCCATAATTGGCGTGCCATCGAGCAAGTCACTCCCTGTCACATACACTCGAACATGTTTGCCCACTTTTCTCACTTCTTTGAGTTTGACCACAGATAAACCAATCGGTGATGGACGATACATGCTGCGCGTAGCAAACACGCCTATTTTCTTGTTACCACCCAAACGCGGCGGACGCACTTGTGGACGAAACTGGCTGTTGTGCTGGTTTTTATTGTCATGAAATTGCCAGACCAGCCACAAATGACTGAATTCTTCAATTCCCTCAAAGGCGAGCAGGTCATTATAGGGCCCGACCATTTCAATATAGCTTTCGACCTGAACCAGATTCGGCTGACGAGGAATACCAAATTTTTCTTTATAGGGAGAACGCATATAACCAATAATCGGCAGCGTCAGTTCAGTCATCATCACTTTTTTTGATAAGCTCAATTAAATATATTCAGTTTATCGAGAATGAATTTAGATTAGAATAGCAAGCTGTTCTAATTTGATAATTTATTGAGACCTTTAATGGCTGCTTTTAACGTCGAAAAGATTACTCACGTCCACCACTGGAATGATACTTTATTCTCTTTTAAAACGACTCGTGACACTGCTTTGCGTTTTAAAAACGGTCAGTTTGTAATGATCGGCCTTGAAGTCAATGGCAAGCCGTTAATGCGCGCATATTCAATTGCAAGCGCCAACTACGAAGAAGAGTTAGAATTTTTCTCAATTAAAGTGCCTGATGGTCCACTGACTTCGATTTTACAGAAAGTCAAAGTCGGCGATGACATTTTGGTTTCTAAAAAGCCAACAGGTACACTGGTACTGGATGACTTGAACCCAGGTAAAAATCTTTATCTTCTTTCTTCTGGTACTGGTCTTGCACCCTTCCTGTCGACTATTCGCGATCCTGAAACTTATGAGCGTTTTGAAAAGATTATCGTGGTTCACGGTACCCGTTTCATTTCAGAACTGGCTTATCAAGATTTGATTCTGAATGAAGTGCCAAATCATGAATTCTTCTCTGAACTCGGCGCGAAAGAAAAATTGGTATATTATCCAACCGTCACCCGTGAAGAATATCCAAACCAAGGTCGTGTAACCACCGCGATTGAAACCGGCGAACTGTTTGAAAAAATCGGTCTGCCACGTTTCAACCCGGAAACTGACCGTGCCATGTTATGTGGTAGCCCGGCATTCCTAGATGACGTTGCTGCGCTTCTTGATCAACACGGTCTGAAAGAATCTCCAAAAATGGGCGTTCTAGGTGACTACGTGATTGAACGTGCATTCGTAGAAAAATAAGATTTGCTAAACTAAAAAACCGGACTTTTAAGTCCGGTTTTTTATTGGAATCATCACTAAATAATTAACGATCGCGACCTTCCTGGTTTGCAGAACCTGAACAGCCTGCGCCACCTGCAATGATGAAACCCGTTTGCGCTTTACATGAACCAATCATACGGCCATGAGAGTCAAATGTAGTTACTGACGATGCACAGCCCGTCAATACAACAGTCGCTACAAGTGCAATAAGTGCTGATAATTTCATGATATTCCCCTTTATTATTTACGGTTTTAAATTAATCTGATTTTGGCTTGGTGGCGTTGGTAACAGGCCCGTAGCAGCATTTGGCGTATTATAATTCACACCCAAGGCATCGCCTGAACCACTACAATGTGCACTTGCGGTCGAAAGTAGGCCACGCGTCGCCATACATGAACCGATGATTTTTCCTGTTGCATCATAAGTCACGACTTTGGAACTACAAGCGGCTAGCCCCGATATTGCCAATATTGAAAAAATTTTAATTAAATTCACATTAACCCTCGCACGATGCAAAAAACTAAATTATTAAAATTTATTTATATTTTCTGAATTTCGCCAGAGATTCTAATTTAATTTGTTTATTTGTAAAGCTTTATTTTTCAAATATTATAAAAATGGAAATAAATAAAAAGCTGCCCTGCAGGACAGCTTTAAATATAAAAATTAGCTGGATTTATGTTTAAGTGATCTTTCTTCCAGAGACTGCTTAATCACTTGATAACCTGATGTGATGCCGAGTGTAGCGATAATTACAGCCACAATAATATCCGGCCAAAGACTGCCTGTACCAAATACGCCTACGGCTGCCAAAATGACCGCAAAGTTGCCAATTGCATCATTGCGACTACAGAGCCAGACCGACCGCATATTGGAATCACCTTCACGAAAAGCATAAAGAATTGCTGCTGTAAATACATTCGCTACTAAGGCCAGCACACCAATCAGGCCCATTGTCAGTGCTTCAGGTGGAATACCTTGCAGATAGGCATAAATCACTTTGCCAATCACTACCAGACCAAACAATGCCATGGTCATCCCCTTCACCAAAGCGACTGTTGCCCGCCAATAGAGGCTCGCACCTAGTACAGCCAAAGAAATTCCGTAATTGACGGCATCACCAAAGAAATCTAGCGCATCTGCCCACAAGGCCGATGAATGTGCATATGCACCACCGATCAGCTCCACTACAAATAAAGTGAAGTTCACCAGCAAGGCAATCCATAGCGCTGTTCTAAATTTGCTGTTGGGCTTGATGGGTGCCGGTTCAGGGCTACAACTACAGGCCATATCATTCCCCCAATGATTTTTTATATAAAATACGATAAATTGATTAGAAACTATGGACTAACTCCAAGGTCAAGCATGAGGGCGATATGTCAGTTTATTTGATTTCAGAAATGGCCAAAAAGACTGGTCTAAGCACTGATACCCTACGTTTTTATGAGAAAAAAGGCTTTATTCAGCCGAATTTTCGAGCAAGTAATCAGTATCGTTATTATGGTGAAGACGCATTAAAAAGACTGCTTTTTATCAAGCGTTGTCGCGCCTTGGACATGTCATTAAAAGAGATAGAAACCCTGATTCAACTTGAACAAAATCCAGAGCAGGAATGCTGTGCTGTCAACCAACTGATTGATCAGCATCTTTTGGATATTTCAAATAAAATTAAAGAATTACAGATATTTGAACAGCAACTAATAATACTTAGAGAAAGTTGCAATACCCCGACCACGATTGATCATTGCCAGATTTTAAAAACGCTTGAAAACCCTGAAAATGACTGAATATTGAAGATATTTTATGGAGAATTCTTTACTTAAAAAAGAACTTTGTTTTACCTCCAAATCGCGTATTTCCGAGTGATTTACTAGGTTGAATCCAAATTCCAGATGATTAGAATAAAGCCGTACTTTTTATATGTCTTTCGATTTGATCATGAGCATTACCACCGTTACTGAACTTCTCTCACCTGCTGGCTCACTCAAAAATATGCGCTACGCTTTTGCTTATGGTGCAGATGCAGTCTATGCCGGCCAGCCGCGCTATAGCCTGCGTGTTCGTAATAATGAATTTGACCATGACAATTTAGCGATTGGCATCAAAGAAGCACACGAGCTTGGCAAAAAATTCTATGTGGTGGTCAATATCCAGCCGCACAACTCCAAGCTGAAAAATTTTATTCGCGACTTGGAACCTGTGGTCGCGATGCAGCCGGATGCGCTGATCATGTCCGATCCAGGTCTGATCATGCTGGTGCGTGAACATTTTCCAGAGATGGATATTCATCTCTCTGTTCAGGCCAATGCCGTGAACTGGGCAACTGTGAAATTCTGGAAAAACATGGGGCTGACCCGTGTGATTCTGTCACGTGAACTGTCGATTGAAGAAATTGCAGAAATCAAACAGCACGTGCCCGATATGGAGATTGAAGTCTTCGTGCATGGTGCGCTCTGTATGGCTTACTCTGGTCGCTGCATGCTATCTGGCTACATGAACAAGCGTGATGCCAACCAGGGTGCCTGCACCAATGCCTGCCGCTGGGAATATAAAGTTCTGGATGCCAAGGAAGATGAAACCGGTGATGTCATTCCGGTAAAAAATCTGGATTCAGGCTGCTGCTCAAAAGATGCCGACGAACAACACATGCAAGAACAACATCAGTTTGATGAGCCTGTGCTATTGCAGCGGAATGATGAAGATATGTTTGCCGCAGAAGAAGATGAACACGGCACTTATTTCATGAATTCCAAAGATCTGCGAGCTGTTCAGCATGTAGAGCGACTAACCAAAGTAGGTGTACATTCACTGAAGATTGAAGGCCGTACCAAGTCTTATTTCTATTGCGCCCGTACTGCTCAAATTTACCGTAAAGCGATTGATGATGCGTTGGCTGGTAAACCTTTTGACCCGTCACTGATGACACAATTAGAAGGCTTAGCGAATCGTGGTTATACCGAAGGTTTTCTGCGCCGCCATGTGCATAGTGAATATCAGAATTATGAACATGGTTCTTCCAGTTTTGATCATCAAATTTTCTGCGGTGAGGTGCTGGAACGTAATGGCGATTACATCAAGATTGATGTGAAAAATCGCTTTGTGGTGGGTGACTCACTCGAACTGATGACCACCAAAGGCAATATCAGCTTTACTTTAACCAAAATGAAAGACAAAAAAGGTAATCTGATCGAAGACGCCAAAGGTTCAGGTCATATTGTCGAAATTCCAGTTCCAGCAGATGTTGATATGCAATATGCCCTGCTCATCCGTAATCTGCCAAGCTCAACTGTGGATATTTCGGCATCTTCACTGGCTTATCAAGCGAGTTAAATATGGCACTGCTAATTACCGACAAATGCATCAATTGCGATATGTGTTTACCGGAATGCCCGAATGACGCGATTTATGAGGGTGCCAAAGTCTATGAAATTGATGTGAACCGTTGTACTGAATGCGTCGGTTTTTATGAGCATCAAACCTGTGTGGATGTTTGTCCGATTGAATGCATTATTCCACATCCGGAGTATCGGGAAACACAGGAGCAATTACTGGAAAAATTTAAGGGTTTGAACTTATTTAAATCTTAAAAATGAAGCGATGGAATAAACATTGCTTTAGGTAAAGACAACCTTGGGGAAAGTATAAAAATAAGGGTTGAAAACAAAAAGTGAGAGGCAAAGAACAGCTGAAAGTGTGTGGGGACACTTTTGGCTGATCCAATAATAAATATAAAAAAAGGAACTCGGGTGTTAGCGTCCTGAGTTCCTATAAAGCGATAATAATATATTTATAAGATATAGCACCTCGGTTTTGGGGAACCCAGGTGCTATTTTTTTTATTGCCCCGAACGGATGATGTAATCAAAGGCAGACAATGACGCCTTGGCACCTTCACCGGTCGCGATGATGATCTGCTTGTACGGCACGGTGGTACAGTCACCTGCTGCAAATACCCCTTTGACATTGGTTTCGTTTCGGTCGTTAATCACAATCTCACCACGGTTCGTTAATTCAACTTGGGTTTCTTTCAGGAAGTCCGTATTTGGCAACAAACCGATTTGCACGAAGATCCCCGCCAGCTCAACCACATGTTCTTCATCTGTGGCACGGTCTTTGTATTTCAGACCAGTCACTTGAGAACCATCACCAACCACTTCTGTAGATAAAGCATTTTTGATCACGGTGGTATTCGGCAAGCTGTTCAGCTTGTCTTGCAGCACCTGATCCGCACGCAGCTTGGTATCAAATTCCACCAAAGTCACATGCTCCACAATCCCCGCCAGATCAATCGCGGCTTCTACACCTGAGTTACCGCCACCAATCACAGCGACACGCTTGCCTTTGAACAGTGGACCATCACAGTGCGGGCAGTATGCCACACCACGGGTTTTGTATTCCTGTTCACCCGGTACATTCATTTCTCTCCAGCGTGCACCGGTCGACAGGATCACAGTCTTCGATTTAAGTTTTGCACCATTCTCTAAAGTCACTTCCACCAGACCATTGGTCGTTTCATCAGCCCCTTTGATATTGGATACCCGTTGCAGGTTCATGATGTCGACACCATATTCACGCACGTGGGCTTCCATCTCGGCAGCAAATTTAGGACCTTGGGTCTTCTGTACAGACGTAAAGTTTTCAATGTCCATGGTATCCATGACCTGACCGCCCATGCGCTCCGCCACGATCCCGGTTTTAATACCTTTACGCGCTGCATAGATGGCTGAAGTATTGCCTGCAGGTCCACCACCAATCACCAGGACATCAAAGGCGTCTTTGGCATTCAGCTTTTCCGCATCTTTGGTAGCGGCATTGCTATCCAGCTTGGCAATGATTTCTTCCAGCGTCATACGACCCTGACCGATATGCTGGTTGTCCTGGAATACCATCGGCACCGCCATGATCTTGCGTTCTTCGACTTCGTCTTGGAAGAAAGCCCCATCAATCATGGTAGCAGTGGTACCCGGGTTATAGATGGCAATCAGGTTGAGTGCCTGAACCACATCCGGACAGTTATGACAGCTTAAAGACACAAATACATCGAAATTAGATTGAACACCCAGGCTTTTGATATTCGCCAGCACTTCCTCAGAGACTTTCGGTGCATAACCGGAAGTTTGCAGTAATGCCAGAATCAGGGAAGTAAACTCATGGCCCATTGGCAAGCCTGCAAAGAATACACGTGGTTCTTCACCTTGCTTGGCAATCCCGAAACTTGGCGCACGTTTATTGGTCCCGTCAAAGCGTGCAGTGACCAGGTCAGACAGTGCAGCAACCTCGGACACCAGTTCCCGGATTTTGGCTGATTTGTCAGAGCCGTCTAAAGTCGCGACCAGTTCAATCGGGCCTTCCAGGCGTTCAAGTAAGGTTTTAAGTTGAGCTGAAGTATTTTGATCTAACATTGCTAACGTCTCCAAAGGAGTAAATGTTTATTTGATAACAGGATATTAAATGAATTGAACAAATAGGTAAAACAGTTTGTTTTTATTTTATTAATCGATATTTTAGATTAAAAATCCAATCATAGATTTTATGCTGATTCATATTAATTTTTGGGCGGTGCCGATTAAATTGAATATTTTGACTTAAAAATAACGTTAAATTTTTATCAAAAAAATGCTCCCTATTCAGGAGCATTTTGGGAAATTAATGAATCCGCTGTTCGATACGCAGAGAACGACCCTTGATTGAGTTGGCCAAGAAAAACAAGATTAGGCTAAGTAGTGCCGATAAAATAGCAACACCAATAATAACCAGATTCGTGATCTGACTTAACTGATCCGCCTGTTGTACCTGCGTATTTACACTCTTGGCGACTGATGTCATGGCTTGACCATAGACCTGTTGCTGCATGGTCCAAATTTGTTCAGGCTTGAAACCATATTGTTCAAATTTAGGATCCTGTTTTTCTGCTTCAACCAAATTTAAAACATAAGGTTTTGCGGCAGATAAATCTTGAGGCTTATGCAGCAATGCCGTTTGCGCCAATAAATAAGATTTCACCGGTGCTGCAATCTCTGAATCAGCCAGGTAACGGGCGATTTCACTATCATTGATATTACTATCGTAATACACCACTTGCTGATAAGCATCATCCCGATCATTGCGCAGATCATGCTGCCAGTAAGTTAAGCCTGACCAAATTACGATAAAAGCAATCAGCCAGGCGACAAATTTCAGCACAAAAGACTGAAAGCGCACATAAAAGAAACGCAACTTTTTCAGTAAGCCAATCACAAAAAATGCACCGATGAAAGAGGCAAAAATTTTAATAATCAGCCAGCCAAACCAGCTCAGCAAACTAAAAAAATAATCTGGACTATCACCAATGCTGGCCAGTGTGGCATCTACACTGACCGGCAAATGCAATTGCTGTACTTGGGTACTCAGGCCAAAAAAACCATAAATCAGTTCCTGCTGGAAAAATAGGCTGATCAGTGAGGCTATAAATACGGTAGAGGTGGTCAAACCCAATAGCATCAAATTGCGTTGACGTTTCTTGAGTGCAACTACCCCCTGCTTGATGTCCTGAGGCTTAACGGCGTATTCATCTAAGGGCGGCAATCTCTACTCCTTCTTTCAGATTTTGGCCCTACCTGATTTAGTTGGGCTTGGATCCACTGGTACTTGATTCAATCACCAAGTGATTCAGATTATCCTGCAAAGCTTTCAAACGCACGGTTGCTTCTGTGCGTTTTTGTACACCTTCTTTCTGGATCTGAATCACATCATTTACAGTTTTAATGAGGGTGTTTTGCACATGTTCAAGCGTTTCGATGTCAATCACTGAACGTTGGTTGGCTTTAGCCGTATCAACCGAGTTCTGATGTAACAGGTCAGCATTACGGCGCAGCAGCTCGTTGGTAGCATCATCAATGGTATTGGCCAGCTGTACACTGTTCTTCTGTTCACTCAACGAAATCGCCAGACTGATCTGGTTTTTCCACGCCGGTAAAGTAATGTTTTTAATCGCATAGAACTTGTCGACCAACATCAGGTTATTCGACTGGATAATCCGGATCATTGGCAAGGTCTGCATGGCAGATTGCTGCAGTACCTGTAAATCACTGACACGTTTTTCCAGATTATTGGCCAGATGGTTCAGGTCATAAATTTTCTGGGTGGTGCTCTGATCTTGCGGCAAGGCGGTTAAAGCGGAAATTTCCTGTTGCAGCTCCTGTTCGCGTAAACGTCCTGCGGCGATATGCACCCCGAGCTGTTTATATTCATCCTGTACCCCGTCAAACATTTTATCCAGGGTATCAACACGTGCTTTCAAACCGGATTGCGAGGTTTCAATCTCTTTCACCAGTACATCTAACTGCTCTTTAGTGGTATTGAAATGCGCATCAAAGTTATCTTTCGCACCTTTGAATTTACTAATGATATTGCCAAAAAAACCCGAGCTTTTCTTTTTATTGAGAATACTGCTGGTATTTAGCTGCTGCGCCACCTGTACCACCTGATTCAGCTTCTGTCCTGTCGCATCCAGATCTCTATTTTGCACCAGATTCAGTAATTCATCGGTATAGGTCGAAGTTTTGGTCGCAATATTTTTGCCATATTCAGCCACGCTGTTATGACTCATGTTCTGCAACTCTTTACGTGCAGCCAGCACCTCCTGAAAGTCAGCAGACTGTAAGCCCAATTCTTTCAGGTCCATTTGCTGGAATTTTTGTTCGACCAGTTCATTCGAGCTTTCAACAGGTAAATTTACTAAATCAGACTTGGTCATAGTTCACCTTATATTGTTATGTTTTCGAGGGTTTCTCGAGGGATTTTTTTAACGTTTTAATCAGACTCTCACGGCTATTATCAAGTTTTTCCAGATTACTTGTCGAGTGTTTCGTCTGGCTTTGTTTGACATGATATTGCCAGGCCGGAATCAAGACCTGCTGTGCTTCCTTAAAGCGATCCAGCAGGCTAAAGGAAAGCTGCTGCGAAAGCTGCATCTGGGTAATGGCGATGTCATTACTGCTTTGCAAGGTACGTAAGGTATTAATTTTCTTGGAGAGGCGTTCTGAAAAATTATCCAAGGGATGCTGGTTTTTGACGAATAGCGGATATTCAGACAGAAACTCGTCTGCTGCGACAATGTGCTTGGCCATCTGTTCGCGCAACCCCAAAAGCTGCTGAAAACGCGACTGCGATTTCTGAATTTCAATCTGTAATTTACGGCTTAAGTGATCGGCCTGATCGAGCAAACGGTCTAGCCGTTGATAATATTCCACCTGACTTGAGCCATAATCCAGATCGATGCCTAGCCATTTCTGTAGGGCATTAAATTTACGTTTTTTCAGATATTTTTTAGATTCTGCCAAAGCCTGAATCAATTGCTCAATGGTATGGCTTAACTGTTGGGTCAAGTGCGGATCTACACCATTCAGTAGAACGGACTGTGCCTGAATCAAAGCATCTGCATAATGATTCAGCCCATATTGATTATCCAGTACAGGCACAAGCTCATTACGCTTAATCGCCAGAATTTCCTCACGATCAAGCATCATGTCAGTCAAGGCAGGTAGAGCTTCAAAGCGCGACATGGTTGAGGCGATATCCTTTAAAAAAGTGAAACAAAGAAGTCTAGAACATCTTCGAATGTAGCAAAAAAACAGACTGCGTTGTGTATATTTATCCAGAAATTCGTTACATCACTTTAACTAAATCCATGTTTTATCTTTATTTTAATTATGATTTTGGCAAGACAATCCAATTACAGAGATAAATGGCTACGTAGCATCTTGAGAATTGTTTAACTTTAAGCATTTAGAACTTTAAAATGTATTCAATCTGATCTAAATGCTTACAACACCAGGTTTTACTTAAAATCCATATACAAAAAAAGCCATATTGCTATGGCTTTCAAGGATGATCCAACGCTGGCTTAAAGATAATCCCCTTCGCTCTCCGGCTGAAACAGCACTTTTTCAATGGTTACTTTCATGGTATGACCATCCGGTTGTGGCCATTCAATGGTTTGACCTTCTGCTAAGCCCAAAATGGCTGCACCTATTGGTGCGACCACATTGACCTGCCCCTTTTCACCTTTAAATTCGTGTGGGTAAACCAGTGTCACCTCAACAGCTTCCGTAGAAGGTGCAATGGTCAGCAACACACGGGAATGCATGGTCACGATATTGCTTGCGATCGCTTGCGGCTCGACCACTTCGGCACGTGCCAATTCATCCTCTAAGCGGATCATGGTTTCACTCAGCTTGCTCTGATTCTCCAGCATCGTTTCCAGACGATGTAAATCTTGCTCAGATAAAATAATGTTGGGTTTAGTCATCCTTATTACCTTGTTTAATGCATAAATGAAAAATTAATCAATCAACCGCCAGCAGCATTTTTAAATACAGGATTTACCCATATTCAAATGATACCGATCCATATAACGTTTAAATAAAAAGAATGATGTCATTCACGGCGCTTATATCAGCACCACCTTACAGTAACATGGGATTCACTCAAGCGCTTCATCTACCATGATCTTCAGCTCAATAACCTATTAGTTTTAAAGTGTCAGGTTCTGAAAATAATTCCTGTAAATAATTTCAAGCAAAGCGTGCAACGAATGCATCCATTCTTTTAAAGCATTTTAAAATACCAATAGTTGATAAAAGACTTTAAGCCAGATTGAGAAAAACTCAATATGATTTTATTGATGACTCAATCTCTTACGGCAAGGAAATCGATCTATGTAAGTCCGATCAAGGCCAAACATCTTTTATATCGTTATTTTTACAGCTATAAAAAAAGCTCCCGGTTGGGAGCTCCTTTCCGTTTATAAGCAATTATGCATAAACTGGGAATTTAGCACATACCGCTGCAACTTTTTCTTTAACCGCGTTGATCACAGCTTCATCGCCTTTCGCATCAAGGATGTCAGCGATCCAGCCTGCGAGCTCACGCACTTCAGCTTCACTGAAACCGCGAGTTGTTACTGCAGGTGTACCGATACGGATACCTGAAGTGACGAACGGAGAGCGTGGATCGTTTGGTACAGAGTTTTTGTTCACAGTAATGTGAGCAGCACCTAACCAAGCATCAGCTTCTTTACCTGTGATGTCTTGTTTGATTAAAGACAATAAGAACAAATGGTTTTCAGTACCGCCAGAAACTACGTCATAACCACGAGCGATTAATACTTCAGCCATTGCTTTCGCATTTACCACAACTTGTTGTTGGTAAGCTTTGTATTCAGGTGCCATTGCTTCTTTAAAGCAGATTGCTTTTGCAGCAATTGCGTGAACCAAAGGACCACCCTGGTTGCCTGGGAATACAGCCGATTGAAGTTTCTTCTCGATTTCTTCGTTTGCTTTCGCAAGAATAAGACCAGAACGTGGACCACGAAGTGTTTTGTGAGTCGTCGTCGTCGTAACGTCAGCAATTTGCACCGGGCTTGGGTAAACGCCAGCAGCAACTAAACCTGCAACGTGAGCCATATCAACAAACAGATAAGCGCCAACTTTGTCCGCGATTTCACGGAAACGCTGCCAGTCAACGATCTGGCTGTATGCAGAGAAACCAGCAACGATCATGCGTGGCTTATGCTCAAGCGCTAAACGCTCAACTTCTTCGTAATCGATCTCGCCAGTTTCAGGGTTTAAACCGTACTGAATCGCATTATATGTTTTACCAGAGAAGCTTACTTTTGCACCGTGAGTCAAGTGACCACCGTGAGCAAGGCTCATACCCAGAACTGTATCGCCCGGGTTCAGAAGCGCTAAGTAAACTGCTGAGTTTGCTTGTGAACCAGCATGTGGCTGAACGTTAGCATAATCAGCACCAAAGAGTTCTTTAGCACGGTCAATCGCCAATTGTTCGATAACGTCTACATACTCGCAACCGCCATAGTAGCGTTTACCTGGGTAGCCTTCCGCATATTTGTTAGTAAGTTTTGAACCTTGAGCTTCCATAACTGCTGGTGAGCAGTAGTTTTCAGAAGCGATTAGCTCAATATGAGCTTCTTGACGAGCATCTTCATTCGAGATTGCTTGAGCTAATTCTGGATCAAATTCAGCGATAGAGATATTGGCAAACATTAGCGAGGTCCTATTGATTTAGGGCTTTTAAGCCGTGCTAAGATTGGCGCGTATTGTAGCATGAAGTTTTAAATTTTCGATCATGAACTTTATTCAGTTTGCAATAAAAATGGCTCATGTCTAAAAAAACATGAGCCATTCAGATAAAAATAAGTTATTGAATTGGCATTAGAGATTTTACATCTGAAATAATATTAGGAATATTCAGTGCATAGACACTACCATGATCCCATTTAGTCACATTTGACTCATCCGTAATATAACGTACTGAAGTTTGTTTCTGATTGGCGAGTGCAACTAAAACATCTGTTGCTGCTTTGGGAACGGTACTATCTGCTGAACCCTGATAAATAATCACTGGCGTAGAAACTTTAACAAGTAAAGGCTGAGAATCTTTTTCTAAGAAGCTCTTTACGACTGGAATACTCATAAAGTTAGTTTGAGTACGAGGATAATTATTTACTGAGTTATTATTTGATTGTGCATAAGCATACATTGCAGTACCAAATTTCTGGCCTAATACATCATAGCAATCAGTTTCTGCATTTTTCGCGATTTCGTCGGTTGGTGTTTTAAAAATCTGACTATATTGCAAATTTGGGTTCGGGTTACGCAAACCGGCAACAATCAATGCAGTAAAGGTATCTAAAGATGCTAAAGTTCCAATTTTTTTATCCAGATTTGTTTCTTGTCCCGCCTGTTGTTCACCTCCTGTCAAAATCAGATTGAAATTTGAAGCCGGTGCTAAAGCTACCGTACCTTTATAGGTCATCTTAGAAGCACGTGCTGCATATTGCGCAGCACCTAAAGCTGCCTGGCCACCTTGAGAATGCCCTACTGCAACCCATTGATTGGACGCTTGTGAACCTAAATAATTTCGTGCAGCCACAACTGCATCAGTAATAGAATAAGCTTCACTTTTCAGATTCAAGAAAGGATGAAGTTCTTTTCCACTTGGCTCTCCCAAACCTTCATAGTCAGGTGCCACTACAATATAGCCAGCTTGGAGAAACCCGCCAATCATGGCTTTGATATAATCATTCAGCGCTTTTCGACTCGGCGCACACTGATCAGCTACACCGGTAGTTCCATGTGCCCATGCCACAATTGGCCAGCCTGTAGCTGGAGGCGTTCCCTCGGGTGTGAAAACTAATGCAGTAGCTTGTGTTTCCTTACCATTAATTCCTAACATCTTATAAGTCATGATCACACTTTCGTCAGCGATCCCGGAGAAATCAGTTTGAGTATAGGCTACAGGTGTTGCCACGACTGGATTATCGATATTATTTACTGGAACAGCAGGTTTGGACTCGTAAAAACGATCATTATCACTATCATCGTTACAAGCAGTTAAGGCTACACTTAATGTGAGAAGAGCACAGGTCAATACTTGACGTTTCATCGATCTTATCCTTATCTTATTTATTATCATCTCTAATGAGTTTTTCTGGTTTTATCTTTAACAAACGATAAAACTACATGTAATTTCCCAATTTATCTAAACAATATCAAGAAAAGAATGCGTTATTTTTTCTATTAAATTCGCGCCAGTTTAGATTTATTATGAAATCAGCCAACTTAAGAATAGAGAATTTCCTATTCCCAGAACTATCAAATAGTCGTCATACGTTAAAAAGCCTGCAATTAATACAGAAATAAAGCAATTCAATTGTCAGTTGCAAAATAATAATGTTAGATTTTACTCTCCTCTCTTTTCAGGCACATTTCCGACATGCAGGCCATTATTCTTGATACCGAAACGCATACTTTAAATGGCCAACCCATCGAAATTGCTTATGCGCCTGTCGAAATTGTAGAGCATAAAATCAGTCTGGATAAAAGCCGCCTGTTTGATCAGCTCTACTCATGTGACGAAGCTATTTCTTTTGCTGCCATGGCCGTGCATCATATTCTGGAATCGGATCTGGAAGGTCAGCCGCATTACAGTACCTTTCGCCTGCCTGATGAAACCGTCTACATGATCGGCCATAATATTGATTATGACGTCCGTGCCATCGAAAAATGTGGCGTAGATACTTCAAAAATCAAGGCGATTTGTACACTGGCTTTAGCACGTCGGGTCTGGCCAGATGCGGAAGCACACAATATTTCTGCCCTGATTTATATGATCACCAAAGGCAGCGAAAGAGCGCGTGAAATGATCCGTAAAGCGCATCGTGCCGATATGGATATTATTTTAACTGCTAATATTTTGATGCATATTGTGCATCATTTAAAAATCAACAGTATGCAGGAATTATTCGACGCTTCTGAAGATGCCCGAATTCCACGTACGATTAATTTTGGCAAACATCGCGGTACTGCCATCGCCGAACTTCCTACTGACTATGTGCAATGGCTATTGCGTCAGGATGAACTGGATCCTTATTTACGTAAGGCCCTTGAAAATACGGCGATCACGACATTATAGGTCTTATCAAAATAAACCTCAGTATTTTAATAAATACTTCATATTAATGTAATTTTCACAGACTATGCTCTAGCTGAATTTAAGCAACCATCTATTCAGTTATGATGCATTTTTATAAAACTCAACGTGGGATCGAGGTGCTACAGGATCGCTCCATCCCACTGACCGCACGCCAACGCCGCTTATTGGTTCTGATCGGCAGCCAGGATTTCAACTTATTAAATGATGGCTTAAAGCAGCAGCTTGCTCCTGCCGAACTCTTAGATCAGCTTTATGCCATGGATTTAATTATTCCAGCTGAAACGGGCGAGGTAGCCATCAGTCAAAAGCAGGCTGATGCAAGAACAGATACAAAAGTTGACCTGGCACACTCCGAGATTCACCGATCGTTGGACTCATCGATAGCAGCAGCTTCTGCGACAAAAGAACTCCATCCTGAGATGGAATCCATTAAAGTAGCGCAGGACATTCCATCTGCTGAAACGGATTCAAGCCATGCAAAAAAGCTGCCTGAACTGCAACCTATGTCTTTTGAAGACCTTAAATATATGATGATGGAAAGCTTACAAAAATATTGTGGCTTGATGGCCAAGCAGCAAATTCATCAGATTTTACAGGCGCCGGATACGCGCAGTTTAAAACTGTGCCAAATGCAATGGATCACGTCCCTTCAGGAAAGCCGTATTGCTCCCCAAGAATTGAATCACATTCTGAAGCAGATCAATTTTGCTTTAGATCAATTGCAGTAAAATGAAGCGCCTGAATAAGAACATCTTAGTCTTTTAAACTCTTAAATAAGTGAGTTTAATAATGAGGCAGCTTTAATTATTCAAAATAACTAATTGGTTATTTGATATATTTATATTTAAGCAAAATTTAAAGCTCGAAATATCCGACTTAAGCGTGATAGAAAAAGAATTATAATCCCGCCATATAGTGAGCATAGACATCCGATTGGATCATGTATATGTCACATTATTTAGAATTCGATGCGTTCGATAATCCCATGCAACTGAGTAAAGTTGGCAATTGGGTAATTACCTTTTTAAGTCCGGTTGAAGAACTGCAATTTGTGCAACTGGCGATCACCTATGTACTTCCCCGCCAGATCAGTGACAGCTTGCAACCGCGCCGTGTGTTGATTCAAAAAAGTCCCATTGAGCATCATTGGCTGATCCAGGCCATTGAATGTTTTGACAGCACGACTCGTCAGGAAATTTCTTTAAGCCCTGAGCATACAATCGCACAGCAAACTTTAGTGCAGATTCTAAAAGATTTTGAAAAATATGATGTGAATGTGCAGCTTAAACAGATTTAAATATTTGCTCACTCCAGCGAGCTTTTTTATTGTTATGGGATATTTCTTCGGCCAATTAAAGCCCATTATCACGTTGTCTTCTCTTAGATATTGAATCAGAAGCTGATTATAGCTGCATACAGTAGTATCCAAGCTAGCAAACACCAAAGTATAAAAAACTCACCTAAATGGTGAGTTTTTTAACTGCTGAATCGGTGATTTCGGATAAATAAGTTCAATTTTTTTCTACCTATCTGAAGTTCACTGATTAAATTATTCGACAACGCGATAAATATTTGAAGATTGTTGGCTTTCAAATAATAGCTCAATACTCGGCAGAATCGTTTCACCATCTACCACGATATGTTCAATTTTTTTGACCAACTCAGCTGCATGATGAATGTTGTGCTCTGCAAAGGAACGCAGCATCGCTTTCGCTTCAGTCACTTGACTAAATTGATCTTTTACCTTGATATCAATCATTTTTGACATTTTTCCTTCCTCTCTCATTATCCAATTTGCAGTTTTTTATACCATAATTAGCCAAGCGATTAGTCTTCAAGATGTTAGCGAATTTGGCAGTGTAAACTTTTTTATCTGGATGGATTATAAGAAAAAGAATATTAAACTGAATGAATTGCGCAGACATTAAAAAAGCTCGCATTTCTGCGAGCTCTGTGTTGGATGGCTAGTGCTAGATTTATTGTCTGGTAATAAACATCAAACTCAACTAACTGTCATTGATCCGTCCAACTTATCGGTAGCGTCTTATTGGTTTTACGACCTACCATGAGTTCAATATAGCAGTATTTTTTTAACCGACAATACTCTTTTACACTTCTAAAAGAAGACTTATACAAGATTTTAATTGTCATTTTTTTAAAGCAGATTAGGGCGTGTCCTCATTTGAAGAATTGGTTTTAAATACTTAAAATCCTCCTTTGAGTTATTTTTATTTCTATATTTTCAATGGCACGTACTCTTCTTACCGATGATATCTGGCAGCAAATTCAAGAT